>JAGWIE010000178.1 GCA_028866445.1 Rhodospirillales bacterium
GAAGCTGCAGCGCGAGGGCGTGTTCCGCGAGATGAAGCTCCGCCGCCATTACGAAAAGCCCTCCGAGCGCCGCGCCCGCGAAGCCGCCGAGGCTGTTCGCCGCGCCCGCAAGATGGAGCGCAAGCGGATCGAGCGCGAGGGTTTCTAAACCCTCTTTCCCGCTTTCGAGCGGGTTTCGCTAAAATTTTGATCAAGCCGCAATGCTCAGGCATTCGCGGCTTTTTTGGTGCCAGAGGGCCACCGGACCGGCTTTGCTCAGGCTTTCTGGATCACCAGCACATGGGTGCCATCCGGCTGTTCCAGCAAATCCAGCAGCTCATGCCCCTGGTCCGCCGCCGCGCGGGGCACATTGCGCAGCGGGTCCTCGCCCTTCAGCTTCACCAGCAGAACCTGCCCCGCCTGCATCGCATCCAGCGCAAGGCGGGTCCGCACATAGGTCATCGGGCAAATCTCGGCGGTAATGTCTATGGCTTTGTCGTGGGTCGGCAACAGGCTTACCGGCATATCTGCTCCTTTAAGGCTGGACCGGGTTTAAAGTTTGGGCCACAAGGCTCCACGATGGATATAAGCATCGAGCGCCTGTGCATAGAGAACGGGTTGAAGATGACAGCCCCGCGCCGGGTGATTGCGCGGGTGTTATCTGAGGCAACCGATCATCCGGATGTGGAAGAGCTGCACCGGCGCGCCAACCGTGTCGATAACCGTATCTCACTGGCCACTGTTTACCGCACTGTGCGCCTGTTGGAAGCCAAGGGCATTCTTTCCCGCCGGGATTTAGGCAGCCGCCGCGCGCGGTATGAACCGAGCGGCGAAGCGAACCATTTCCACCTTGTCGATAAAAGCACCGGCAATGTTATCGAATTCGAGACCCCCGAGGTTGAGCAGGCCCTGCGAGAAATCGCCCGTGCCCAAGGGCTGGAGATTGATGTGATCAAAATCGAGCTGTTCGGGCGCCCCGCCACATGAACCAGAACATCATCCCCGAGCTGCCGCGCTTCACCATCGGCAACGCCGCCCCCGGCTTTGCGGAGCTGCGCGCAGGCAATCTTGGCGTGCGGCTGGCCACCAACGCGGCGGAGCTCAACGCCGCCCAGGCCCTGCGCTACCGCGTATTCTACGAGGAAATGGGTGCCAAGGCGGATGCCGCCACCCTGGCTGCGAAGCTGGACCAGGATGAGTTCGATGCCATCGCCGACCATCTCCTGGTGGTGGACCACGATTTCGGCGAAGGTGCCGAAAGCGTGGTCGGCACTTACCGGCTCATCCGGCAGGAAGCGGCCGATGCCTTTGGCCGTTTCTATTCCGAAGGCGAGTACAACATCGCGGCGCTGAAAAACTTCCCCGGCCGCAAGCTGGAGCTGGGGCGTAGCTGCACCGCCGCGGCTTATCGCAGCCGCATGGTGCTGCAACTGCTGTGGCGCGGCATCGCGGCTTATGTGTTCCATTATGGCATAGAGTTGATGTTCGGCTGCGCCTCGCTCAACGGCACCAACCCGGATACCCTGGCCGAGGAGCTTACCTACCTCGCCACACACCACAACGCGCCAGAGGCCATCCGCCCGGTTGCCTTGCCGGAGCGTTATGTCGAAATGCGCCGCCTGCCGCCTGAATCAATCAACCCTAAACAGGCATTGATGCACTTGCCGCCGCTGATTAAAGGCTATCTGCGGCTCGGCGGCTTTGTTGGCGAAGGTGCCGTGATCGACAACCAGTTCAACACCACGGATATCGCCATCGTCGTGCAGACCGACCTGGTAACCGAAAAATATTATCGCCATTACGAGCGGGATTCCCGCTAAGGCGCAAAACGGGAGCCGGAGCCCCGGAAGAAGCCGGGACTTGAAGGGATTTGGAGTTATGGCCGAAGACGATCTGAACACACCTGAATCGCTGCTACCCTATGATGAATGGACGCAGGACGCGCTGCGCCAGGTGGTGGTTAGCGCGCTGCACCATGTGGCGGCGGAAGGGCTGCCCGGTGGGCACCATTTCTACATCAGCTTCAAAACCGAATACCCCGGCGTTTCCATCCCGGACCGGCTGAAGGCGCAGTATCCGGACGAAATGACCATCGTGCTGCAGCACCAGTTCCATGGTCTCTCGGTAGACGATGATGTTCTTTCCGTCGGCCTCAGCTTTTCCGGCATTCCCACCACCCTCATCATCCCCATCGCCGCCATCACCAGCTTCGCGGACCCGGAGGTGCGCTTTGGCCTGCAATTCCATGTGGACGTGCCGGAGCCCATAAAAGTAGCCGATATTCCAGAAGCGCAGGGCGATGATGTGCCCGCGCGCGCCACGGATGCCCCCGCCGATGTGGTGAGCCTGGATGCCTTCCGCCGCCGTCAGAAAGACTGAGCAGCCCATGAACGCCCCTTTGAAGCGCAGCCCCGGTTTTGCCTACGCGCCGATGTTTCCGCTGGGTAAGGACGAGACGAAATACCGCAAGCTCGATATCGCCGGGGTTTCCACCATCGAGGTGGAGGGCAAAACCGTTCTTAAAATTACCGAGGGCGCGCTGGCTGAGCTGGCGTTCCAGGCTTATCACGATATTTCGCATCTGCTGCGCCCGGCGCATTTGCAGCAGCTCGCCAATATCCTGCAGGACGACGAGGCCAGCGAGAACGACCGTTACGTGGCCATGGAGTTCCTGAAGAACGCCACCATCGCCGCCAAGGGCATTCTGCCCATGTGCCAGGATACCGGCACCGCCCTGGTGTTTGGCAAAAAAGGCCAGCGCGTATGGGTTGAAGGCAACGAGGAAGAAGCGTTCTCCTGGGGGGTGGCGCGCACCTATACCGAGACCAATCTGCGCTATTCGCAGATGGCGCCGCTCACCATGTTCGACGAGAAGAACACCGGCAATAACCTGCCGGTGCAGTTCGACATCATGGCCGCCCCCGGTGAGCACCATGCGGATGAATTCCACCTGCAATTCATCGCTAAGGGTGGCGGCTCAGCCAACAAAACCTATCTGTTTCAGGAAACCCGCGCGGTTCTCACGCCGGAGAAAATCTACGCCTTCATCGAAGCGAAGATCAAAACCCTGGGCACCTCCGCCTGCCCGCCTTACCATCTGGCCATCGTCATTGGCGGCACCTCGGCTGAGCTCTGCCTAAAGACGGTCAAGCTCGCCTCCACCAAATATTACGACAATTTGCCGACCAGCGGCGATACCACCGGCCATGCCTTCCGGGATTTGGAAATGGAGCGGCAGGTGCTGGAAATTTCCCGCAAAATCGGCATCGGCGCGCAGTTCGGCGGCAAGTATTTCTGCCATGATGTGCGGGTGGTGCGCCTCGCCCGGCATGGTGCGTCTTTGCCCATCGGCATCGGCGTCTCCTGCTCGGCGGACAGGCAGGTGAAGGCCAAAATCACCCCGCAAGGCGTGTTCCTGGAACAGTTGGAAACCAACCCAGCCAGATATCTGCCAGAAATTACCGATGAGCATCTGGGTGGCGAAGTTATCGCCATTGACCTCAGTAAGCCGATGCCGGACATCCTGGCGCAGCTTTCCAAACACCCCGTAAAAACCCGCGTGGCCCTCACCGGCACCATCGTGGTGGCGCGGGATATCGCCCATGCCAAGCTGCAAGAGCGGCTGGACCGTGGAGAGGGTCTGCCAGACTACATGAAAAACCACCCGGTTTATTACGCTGGCCCCGCGAAAACCCCGGAAGGCATGGCTACCGGCAGCTTTGGCCCCACCACCGCCGGGCGCATGGATTCGTATGTGGATGAATTCCAGGCGGCGGGCGGCTCCATGGTGATGCTGGCCAAGGGCAACCGCTCAGAGGCCGTGACGAAAGCCTGCGCCAAGCATGGCGGCTTCTACCTTGGCTCCATCGGCGGCCCGGCGGCAGTGCTGGCGCAAAACAACATCACCAAGGTCGAAATTCTGGAATACCCGGAGCTTGGCATGGAAGCCGTTTGGAAGATCGAAGTGAAGGATTTCCCGGCCTTCATCGTGGTGGACGACAAGGGCAACGACTTCTTCGCGGACCTCGCCTG
>JAGWIE010000179.1 GCA_028866445.1 Rhodospirillales bacterium
GGTTGGATATTCCCGAATGTATGCTCGTCGCCATTCTGGACGCGGATAAGGAGGGTTTCCTGCGCTCTGTCACCTCTCTCGTGCAGACCATTGGCCGAGCCGCGCGCAATGTGGATGGAAGGGTGATTTTGTATGCGGATACGATGACCAGGAGTTTGAAGCAGGCGATTGAGGAAACCGAGCGCCGCCGCAACAAGCAAACCGCTTGGAACGAGGCGCATGGTATCACTCCGCAATCGGTTCGCAAGAATATCGGTGAAGTGATCCATTCAGTATTCGAGCAGGATTACGTCACTATTTCGCCGACCAAGAGTGCCGGGTTGGATGAATTTGTGGGCAAGGATCTCGCCTCCAGCATCGCAGCGCTGGAAACCCGGATGCGCGCCGCTGCCGCGGATTTGGAGTTTGAGGAAGCCGCCCGGTTGCGTGATGAGGTGAAACGGCTGGAGGCGCTGCAATTGGGGTTGGAGCCGCCGCCAGCGCCAAGCCGCACGCTGCCCAAACCGAAAGGCCCGGTGCCTATGGGGCCAGGCGGCGGGGGGTATGACCCGGCGATGCGAAAGAAGGGCAGGGGACGGCGATAGAGCCGGATTCAGACATGAGATCGCCCTGCAAAGCGGGATGGTCTCATGTCATCGCACTCTAAGCCAAAAGGCTAAATCGTAAACCATCCATAATAATTTAATCGTCAAAGCTTGATTAGCTGCTTAATATGGCCCGGATATTTGCAAAAAATCATTCAAAATGAGGGCTGGCAATATGAAAAAACATGTTCTGGGTTGGGGTCTCGCATTGGCGATTGCCTCTGGCGGCATAGCGGCGGCAGATACGCCAACGCCGGAAGACCCCGTTTTGGCCAAGCTGCAACAGATGGTCGGCAACCTCGGCTATAGCACCACGACTGCAAGCGACAACGAGTCCTTCGGCTTTCAATGGCAGACCAACTACACCTACACAGTCAATTTCGAGGTTTCGAAAGATGACACGCTCGCTTATGCCTATGTGCGGCTTGGCACCCTTGGACCAGACAAGCTCGCCAAGCTGGATTATGCCACGTTGCTGGAAGATAGCGACACGGGTGATTTCTATTTCTCGATGGAAAAGCAATCGGATGGCAAAACCGAAGTGCTTTATGGCAATATGGTTGTGCCGATGAGCGGGCTCACCCCCGCCGGCCTGCGCGGCTTGTTGCAATCCATGGGCGACAAGCTGGACCATAGCGCCGCCACCTGGGATTCAAGCCTCTGGAAATGAGCGAGGTTTGACGCCGCCTCGCGGCCAGGCATATTGCGGGCATGAAGTTTTCCGCACTCGCTTTTCTGGCCGCGCTGGCACCCTTGCCTGCCGCCGCGCTTAATGTTTCCTCCAACAGCCTCGCCAGCCGATTAACCGGGCAGCACGCGGTTTATAACCTCGCACTTTCCAAGCTGCGTACGCATGACATTACCGGTGCCACCGGGCAGATGAGCTTTAACGTGACGGATGGCTGCACCGGCTGGGCCACCACCCAGCACATGACGCTGATTGTGCGCAATGTGGATGGCTCGCTCACCAAATCTGTCAGTGATTATGTCACCTGGGAAAGCAAGGACGGCAAAACCCTGAGTTTTTCGCTGAGCGAGAGTGATAATGATGGTAAGGTGAAGATCGATTCTGCCGGAATCGCCACTCATACCGGGCCGGACAACAGCGGCGTTATAAAATACACCACCCCGGCCAACACTGTATTAAAGATGCCTGCGGGCACGTTGTTTCCCATGCAACACACTGAAGCGCTGCTGGCGGCGGGGCGCGCGGGTGTTAAGTTTATCTCGCCCTTGTTGTTCGACGGCACCACCACCGATGGTGCCCAGGCGACTTTCGTTACAGTGCTCGGTCATCACGCGCCGGGAAAAACCAGATGGCCCGCGCTCGATGGTGATGCCAGCACGGATGTCGATATCGCGTTTTTCGAACGAAAAAACGATGATGAAACGCCGGATTTCCGGACCTCGATGCAGTATTACGAAAACGGCGTGGCCAATGCCCTGGTGCTGGATTTTGGCGATTTCGTGATGACCGGGAAGCTGAATGCGCTCAGCGTTCCGCCATCTATCTGCCCCGCTTCAAGGGCGCCTTGAACTCCCTTCGAGTTTTTCACCGATTTCCGGCGCGATGGAACCGTGGTTGAGCACGGAGACCATGACGATACCGCCCGCCATGTTGCCCAGCAGGGTGGGGGCGAAAAAATTACCGAAATAACCGGAAAGCGTGGCGGTGCCTGAGAGAACATCATATGCCGCCTCCGCTGAACCGGCGATGATGTGCGAAAGCTGGGCGAGTGCCACGATATAGGTGATGATCAGCACGATGAATGGGCGGGAGCTTTGCGCGCTGGGCAGAATCCACACCATCAGCGCGATCAGCCAGCCCGCGAAGAACGCGCGCACGAAAGTGCTGGCAAAACCGGCATGAACCGCTTTTGCCGCCAGTGTTTGCAAGGCCGGGGTTACCGCGGGCGGAAACAACCCTGGCGCATGAACCAGGGCCGCGAAGATCCAGGTGCCGACGATATTCGCCACCAGCACCACCGCCCAGAGCCGCAGCGTGCCGAACAATGTTTTGCGGTCTCGCCGGGTGATGAGCGGCAGAAGCGCGGTGAGCGTGCTTTCAGTGAATAGCTGCTGGCGGGCCAGCACAACGATGATGAATCCAACCGCATAGCCAAAACTGGCCAGGGTTGGCCGCCAGATTGTGTCTGGCAGCCCAGCGGTTAGCAGCGCTTCCGTAAGAAAGGAGAACCCCATGGAAAGCCCGGCGGCGAGGCCTGAAAGGGCTAACGCACCGGTTTTGCGTTGCAGCTCCTGCTCGCCTTCCTCCCGGATGATCTCATGGATGATGAGTGCCCGGGGAGTGGTGTGGCGTTTGGCGAGGCGCTGCTCGTCATCGTCCAGATGCTGAAAATTGCTGTCTTCCGCCATGCTACCTCCAACTGGAGAGATTGGGTGGCGGTTAAGCAGATGTTAACACAAACACATTAAGTTTTTTAAAACTCCGCGCTGCCTGTTTCGCATTCTCTTGGCTGCAAACGCATCTTTGCCCTGGCGTGCTCGTTGCCGCCATTCACCAAAATCGTCAGCAGGGAGAGAAAAAGCTCCTGGTCTGCGGGGGAGAGTGGTGCCATCACGCGTTCATCGGCGCGTGAAGCCTGCTTCTGCATCCTGGCCACGATGGTTTTGCCCCTGGCCGTCAGGTCCATCAATTTCTGCCGCTGGTCTGTGCGGCTGATGGAGCGGCGGATGAATCCCGCGCCCTCCAGCCGGGCCGCCACGCTGGCCAAAGTGGCGCGGTCCAGGCCGATTTCCTCAGCGATGGCGGATTGGTCGCGCCCTCCATGCCGGGCAATGGCAGCCAGCACGTTAAGTTGCGCCGGGGTGATTTCAAGCGCCGCGGCTTCCTCGGCAAACAAGGCCAGGTGAATCTGGTTAAGGCGGCGGATGAGAAAACCAGGTGTTTGCATCCACTGCGCAAATGCAGGGTTTATTCCACCGCTACCGATATCCATAACCGATGCCGCCCCCGCGTTTAAAAAATGAGTTATCTCACATTAAGCGCAACGGAATAGCATGGTTAATATAAAAAAAACAACCAGTAGGGGAAATCACATCAATTTGATCAACTTGTTGTGGAAGTTGCAACAACGGCGGCTCCGACTAAACCGGGGTCCGGGTGGATGATCAGCTTTAGGGGTACATCGTTTAAAAAGGCCTCAAAGCGACCTTTTGCGCTGAACCGCCGGGCGAAGCCGCCCTGGGGCAATAAAGCCGCCAGCCTCGGCGCAATGCCGCCCGCGATAACCACAGCCTGCGCCCCGTGGATGAGTGCGTAATCCCCCGCAACCGCGCCCAATGCCAGGCAAAAGCGCTGCACGGCAGCAGTGGCCAGAGAGTCGGTACCAGAAATTCCCGCCTGCCATAACGCAGTGTCCTCGGTGTAAAGCGTGGTGG
>JAGWIE010000180.1 GCA_028866445.1 Rhodospirillales bacterium
CTTCAGCGCCAGACCCCAGGAAAGCGCCGATATTCGCTGAGACGCGCGCAACCACCCAATCTGGTGTGAGCGCCAGCAGAAAACCGAAAGGTTGCACCCCGCCGAGAATATGGATCGGCTCGCGGTCGCAATTGCTGAGATCGACAGGTAGGGGATCAGGCGTCAACGGCGAGGCTTTCTTCAAAATATGTAAATGCGGCACATGCGCTGGCGCGGCAGTCTTCTTCTTCCGCCGGCGTGAAATTCTGATTGTTTAAAAGTTGTAGAAAGCTCTTCCATCTACCGGCACGGTGGGCTTGCAGGGCGAGATGGCTTGCCCCGGCTCCGTCCGCATAGCCCAGCCCGGCGGCCCAGCGGCGCAAATGCAAAGCACCCATGCTCGCGCCTTGCAGCACATATAATGCACCCCACGCGGCTGGCGCTGTGAATGCCATGCCCGCCGGCGGTAAAGGCGGGGTCTCATGCCCCAACGCCGCAAGATCTGCCGCTATTTCCTGCGTGAGCAGATAGTCGCTGGCCGGAATGACCGCGGCCTCCGCCAGTTGGGATTCCAGCCGCCCTCGCGCCAAAAAATTCGCCCGCAGGTAAAGCGCATAGCCGGAATGGCTGGCAAAGAAGCTCCCCTCCCTCAGCGTTTCATCCAACCGGCGATGCTGCGCCGCCGTGGTTTCGGACAGAGCCGCGCGGCGGTCGCGTTGCCCAGGAGACAGATCAGACATAATAATTGACTATATGGCCTATAATTCTTGGCCGCCAAGCGGCAATTATTAAATTCAGTCTATGTTTGCCGCGCCCGGCGGCGGTTTATCAAAGCTCTCGTTTCCGGCGACAAAACGCGCTAGGAGTTCAAAATGAACGTTCTGGCACCTATTCCCGCCGGGCTTGTGGTCGAGATCGTCTTCGATTTCGTTTGCCCCTGGTGTTATTTGGGGGTCAAGCGGCTTTCCTTTCTATTGGCGCGCAGGCAGGAGCTGAACGTGCAGCTTAACTGGCGGCCGTTTCTGTTGAACCCGGATATGCCGCGCGGCGGGATGCCGCGTGTTGACTACATGATCCGGAAATTCGGCGCTGAGGAACGGGCGAAGCGGCTTTATGCTTCCATCGCCGAGCTTGGTGCTGCAGAAGGGATAGCGTTTAACTTCGCCGCCATCCGCCGTACGCCGAGTAGCGTGGACGCTCATAGGCTGGTGCGTGAAGCCGCCCGAGCAGGGCTCGCGGACCGACTTGTGCAGCGCATTTTCGCGGCGCATTTCGTGGAGGGGGCGGATATTGGTGCGCCCGCCGTGCTGGCGGCGCTTGCGGGGCAGGAGGGAATGGATGCCAATGCCATCGAACGCTTCCTTAACTCAGGCGAAAGTTCTGAATTTGTGCACGCGGAAAACCTGCACGCGCATCGTCTCGGCATTAACGGGGTGCCGTGTTTTCTAATCGACGGGGAACATGCCATCGCCGGCGCGCAAGAGGGTGAGGTGCTGGAGAGATTGATCGATCTGGCGTTAAGCGCCGCGAAAGAGCGTTAAGTCTGAAGTCTTCGGCGGTTTTTTAATATCGCGCGGGAGGGTTTTTTTTCTTTGCGGCTGCGCTACATCTTACCGCTGTGCAATCTACTCTGTCTTGCCGGTAAAGGTTTTATCCTTGTGAAAAAATATATGACCGCTACCAATCTCACCGTGTTGGGCGCGGCTGCGCTGGCATGCCTTGCTCAACCGGCCATGGCGGCGGTGCCGCCTGACGACCCGCACAGCATTCTTACCATTCAGCTAGAGAATGACGCGCTCTCCATCCCCAGCACGGATGAGCTTTATACCTCTGGCGAGCGGCTGGGCTATGTCGGGCCAACGGGTGCGGTGCCAGGCTTTATTGCAAGCCTTGGCCACGGCTTGTTCGGCGAAGGCACACAGAGGCTGGAGATGGATTTCCAGCAGCAGATATTCACCCCGACCAACACCCAGATTTATAACCCCAACCCGCATGACCGCCCTTATGCCGGGCAGCTTTCGGCGCGGCTGAGCCTGATTCAGGACACCACGGAAACACGCTCCATCGCCGGTGCGGCGGTTGGCATGGTGGGGCCGGCAGCACTGGGGCAATCCGTGCAGAACGGGTTTCATGAGATTATCGGCCAGACGCCGAACAGAGGCTGGCGCTACCAATTGCATAACGAGCCGACGCTGGATTTCTTCGGCGGGCGTATCTGGCGCGAGGATGTGGCGGATTTCGGCGGCATCGGCGTGCAGGTTCTGCCGCAAGTCACCGGGCAGGTGGGCAATACCGAGATTTACGCGCAAACCGGGGGCATCGTGCGTTTTGGCCAAGGGCTGGACTCAGATTTCGGTCCGGCGGTGATGCAGCCGCAGCTCTCCGGCACGGATGCCTACACGCCAACGCAACCTTTCGTTTGGTATGTATTCGGCGGCGCACTGGGCCGGTTTGTGGCGCATGACATGCTGATCCAGGGCAATGATTTCCGCTCCAGCCGTGGCGTGGGGTTGACCCATTTGCAGGGCGATTTGGAATTTGGCGCGGCGGTTATAGTCCGCGGTGTGCGCGTTTCGGCGGTGGAAACCTTCGAGACGCCGGAATTTCACCACTCAGCCCCGGCGTTTCAATATGGCTCGGTTGCGGTTTCTTTCAGATTTTAGCTAAAAAAGCCCGAAACGCGGCCAGGGTGGCGGGGGAGATGTAATGCTCCATACCTTCTGCATCTTCCTCTGCCGCTTCGCGCGGCACGCCGATGGCGGTGAGTACCTCCACCACCACGCGGTGGCGTTCCCGGCTATGCGCCGCCAGTTTCAGGCCCGCTTCAGTCAGCGAAACGCCATGGTAGGGCACGGATGTCGCCAGGCCTTCGCGTTTCAGCCGCCCTATGGTTTTGATGGCGGTGGCGTGTGAAACGCCGAGGCGCCGGGCGATATCCGTCGGCCGGGCGCCGCCCGTGCCGGTGTGCAGATCGTCTATCAGTTCCGCGTAATCCTCCAGCGTGGCGCTGGATTGCGCGGCGCGGGCTTTGCCAAACCGCCTTGCCTGGGTAGGTTCTGTGGGCAGGACGGGGGGCAGCTGGGCGGGCAGGGCATTTCGGGCCATTTTATGGCGAACTCCGGTATTCTGGCATGAATTGCGGGAAAAGCCTCATGCTGGCAAGTCTAGCGGCGAGTGTTGTCGCGTTGCACAATTCCGTTATATTTAAAACTCAGCGGTATGCGCCACGCAGCCGCGTAACTTGAACTTTTTACAATGGACTCAATCACTCGTCCGGAAAAGCGGGCGACAAAAACATAAGGGGTATCGCCGTGGCCACTGAAAAATCGCAGAACGTGCAGGATGTGTTCCTGAACCATGTGCGCAAGAGCAAGACGCCGGTAACAGTGTTTCTGGTGAATGGCGTCAAGCTTCAGGGCGTCATTACCTGGTTCGACAATTTCTCCGTGCTTCTGCGCCGCGATGGGCATACGCAACTGGTTTATAAACACGCCATCAGCACAGTGATGCCTGGCGCGCCGATTATGCTGTTTGAAGGCTCGCGTGCCGAAGGTGCCGCTTCCGGTGCTGAGGGCGGGGCAAGCACGCTGAAATTAAACCGTGCGCCAGAGCCGGAATACGACCCGGAAATAGAGGATTAATGCCGGGGCTAGCTTGATGAAGGATACCGCGCCCCCGCCAAGCCGCGCGGCGATTTTGCTGCCCTGGGACAAGCAAATGGCCTACGCGTCTGGCCAGATACGCTCTGCTGAGGCGCGCCTCGCGGAAGCGGTGGGGCTTGCTGCATCCATCGGGCTGGTGATTGTGCATGAGCATATTTTCCAGCTTCGCTCCGTCACCCCTGCCACATTGCTCGGCAAGGGGCAGGTGGAGCTTGCCGCCGAAGCTCTGCGGGAGGCCGAGGTGGATGTGGCGGTGGTGGATGCCTCGCTAACGCCTGTGCAGCAGCGCAACCTGGAAAGGGCCTGGGGCACCAAGGTGATCGACCG
>JAGWIE010000181.1 GCA_028866445.1 Rhodospirillales bacterium
ATGCGGGATCGGCTGTCGATCCGCGCGAAGCCGATATTGGCGCGCTCAGGGAAGAGGCGGTTTTTTTCCAGCATCGGGCCGATGGTTTCGATATTCAGATGCGTGAAGTCATCGATGAAGAAGGTGGCGTGCGGGTTGCCCATGGAGCAGGCAGCGGGGTCTGACACCGGACCGAGGCTGAGCGGCAGATGCAGCGTATCCGCCGGGTTGGAAAGCGGGATATCGCCCCATTCCAGATGCGGCGGCCCCATATCCACCTCCACCAGCCCAGGGCCGAGAATTTCAGCCGCCAGCAAGCCGGAGATGGTGCGGATTTTGACCCATTGCGCGCCGGTTTCTTCCGCCAGCAAGGCGGCCACACAGCGCGTGGCGTTGCCGCACGCCCCGCTTTCAGAGCCATCGGCGTTCAGGATGCGCATAAAAATATCCGCCCCCGCTTCGTCTGGCTCCATAATGATAAGCTGGTCGCACCCCACGCCGAGCTGGCGGTGCGCGATGAGGCGCACAGCTTCGGGCGGCAAAGCGAGCTTGGCCGCACGGCCATCCAGCACCACGAAATCATTGCCGGCGCCATGCATTTTGGTGAAGGGGAGCATGGATATTCCTTAGCCCGGCAGCCAAGGCTGGGCAAACAGCCAGAGCCGGATGACTTTAGATCGAATTATGAGAGTGATCCGCTCTAAAATCTGAATCCGCCTCTAAGACAATGAAGGAGAGGGCGATTCGTACTTCAGGTTCGCTCGCAGAGTGAGCGAACCTGAAATCATCGCGCTCTCATGACAAAACATTAAGCCGCGTTGCGCAAAAGCCGGGGCCGCTTATGTAAAAAAATCCAGCCGATGGGGGAAAAATGCGGCGCAATCTATGGATCAGGATCACCTTCCCGATCATCATCGTGGTTCTGCTGCTGTATATTTTTTGGAATTGGGATTGGTTTATCCCGGTGGTGGATGCACGTGCCTCTGCTGCCTTGGGGCGGCAGGTGACGATCCAGCATTTGCATGTGCGCCTTGGCGGCACCACCATCATCCGCGCCGATGGCGTAACCATCGCCAACCCCAAGGGCTTCCCCACGAGCGACCCGCCGCTGGGCACAGTGGCCGAATTGCAGGTGAATGTCGCGGTTTGGCATTATCTAGGCCATCATGAGCTGGAATTGCCGTTTATCGCGCTGCGTCAGCCGGTATTTTCGGTGCGGGAAAATGGTGGCCAAAACAATTACACGCTGAAAATGGCGCCCTCCAGCAGCGGCAAACCGCCGAAGCTGGGCCTGCTGATTATCCGCAACGGCTCAGCCAGCATCAGGCTGCCGAGCTATAAAACCAGTATGGACCTCACCTTTTACACCCGCAAAGCCCCGGCGGGTGACAAGCTGTTCACCGGCGGTGAGGTGCTGGCCACCGCCAAAGGCACTTATGCGGGCGCGCCGCTCACCGGCACATTCACCGGCGGGGCGCTGCTGTCACTGCGCGATGCCACAACACCATATCCTATAGACTTGCATGTACAGAACGGCACCACCACAGCGAGCCTGACCGGCACGTTGCAGGACCCGGCGCATCTGGCGGGGGCGGATTTGCGGCTGAGCTTTGCGGGCCAGAACATGGCGAATTTATACCAGCTGACCGGCGTGCCCATTCCGCAAACGCCACCCTTTAGCCTCACCGGCAGGGTGGATTACGACAATGGCGCGTTCCGGTTGCAGAACATCGTAGGCAGGGTTGGCTCATCGGATTTAGAGGGCAGCATTGCCGAAGCGCCAGGCAATCCGCGCCGAAAAATCAACGCCGATTTGCGCTCCAACCGGGTGGATCTGACCGATCTGGCAGGGTTTCTGGGTGGCACGCCGGGCAAAGCCACCACACCCGGCCAAACTGCCGCCACCAAGGCGACCGTGGAGAAAGCCGCCGCCAGCCCGTATCTTTTGCCGCACACACCGATCAATCTGCCGAAGATCAAAATCGCCGACGTGGATTTGCGTTATCGCGGTGAGCACATCATCAATAAGGGGGTACCGCTGGATGATCTGCTGGTGCATCTGATCATCCAAAACGGGCATATTACCGTGGACCCGTTGAATTTCGGCGTGGGCAGCGGCACCATCGCCAGCTCAATCGATTTGAATGGCGATGTTCAGCCCTTGCAGGCTAAGGCGAATATCGATTTCCGCCATTTGCAGCTTTCCCGCATTTTGAAGTCTACCAGCGGCTTTGCGGGCAACGGAACCATAGGCGGTTCGGCCTGGGTTGCAGGGAGTGGTGATTCAATGGCCGCCATCCTGGGCCATGGCGACGGCCACGCCTCATTATTCCTGCAAAACGGCGGCGATGTGAGCGCGTTGCTGGTGGATTTGGCGGGGTTGCAGGCGGGTCAGGCGGCTCTCTCAGCCCTTGGCGTGCCCCAAAAAACGCCGATTCATTGCTTGATTTCGGATTTTTCGCTGCAAAATGGGCAGATGAACACCAATGCCTTCCTCATCGCTACCAATGAATCCAACATTCTGGGCAAAGGCAATGCGGATTTGACCACCGAAAAGCTCAACCTGCATATGTGGACGGAGGCGACGCATTTCTCCATCTTCAACCTATCCACGCCTATCAATATCGCCGGTACGTTGAAGAACCCCAGCATATTGCCCGCACCCGGGCCATTGGCGGCGCGGGTGGGCGGGGCGGTTGGGCTTGGTGTGTTATTCCCGCCGCTGGCGATCATCCCCACCATCCGGCTGGGGCTGGGGGATAAAAACGCCTGCGTGGATACGCTGACGGCTCTGCGGGAGGGTAAGAAGCCGCAGAGCTAGATGGGTTAGTACATCGCGGAGGTGACAGAGCGCAGGTTACGTTCCTCCAGCGCGCGGCCGGTGCCCAAAGCCACGCATTGCAGCGGATTTTCCGCCACCATTACCGGCAGGCCCGTGGAAACGCGCAAAACCTCATCCAGCCGGTGCAGTAGCGCGCCGCCGCCGGTAAGCATGATGCCCTTGTCCACGATATCGGCCGCCAGCTCCGGCGGGGTGTTTTCCAGCGCCACTTTAATGGCTTCCACGATCTGCCCCACTGGCTCGGCCAGGCTTTCGGCGATCTGGCGCTGAGTTACGGTAACCTCGCGCGGCACACCGTTGATAAGATCCCGCCCCTTCACGAAGCAGCTGGGGCCATCAGTATTGCCCTCCACCCAGGCGGCGCCGATATCCATTTTGATTCGCTCGGCGGAGCTTTCGCCAATGAGCAAGTTAAACGCCCGGCGGATATAGGAGATGATCGCCTCGTCCAACTTGTCGCCGCCCACGCGCACGGAACGGGCATAAACGATGCCGCCCAAGGAGATGACGGCCACTTCGGTGGTGCCGCCGCCGATATCCACGATCATGGAGCCGGAAGGCTCGGTAACGGGCAAATTGGCGCCGATGGCAGCCGCCATCGGCTCTTCGATCAGCAGCACTTTGCGGGCACCCGCACTCTCGGCGGATTCCTGAATGGCGCGGCGCTCAACGGCGGTAGAGCCGGAGGGTACACAGATGATGATGAGCGGCGAGGCATAGCCGCGGCGGTTATGCACCTTGCGGATGAAGTGCTTGATCATCTCCTCCGCCACCTCGAAATCGGCGATCACGCCGTCGCGCAGGGGCCGGATGGCCTGGATGTTGCCCGGCGTACGGCCCAGCATCAGCTTGGCGTCCTCGCCCACGGCCAGAACCTGCTTGCGGCCCTTCACATCCTGCATGGCCACCACGGAAGGTTCCGCCAGCACAATGCCGCGCCCCTTCACATAAACCAGCGTGTTTGCGGTGCCGAGGTCAATCGCCATATCGGCAGACATCAAGCCGAGAAGTTTGGAAAACATCAAAACCCTTTCCGGTGGGAAAAAACCAGCCCAATGGCCGCTGGGCTTACAGCCCGTTCAGCCTTGGGGCAAGCCTCAATCCAGCCCCTC
>JAGWIE010000182.1 GCA_028866445.1 Rhodospirillales bacterium
TTGCCGCTGGTGTTGAAGGTGAGATCAGCCTTGGCGTAAAACCCGGCCCGGCTTTCCAGCGTCAGGCGAATATCGTCCACGCCGTTACGGTTGCCGGGAAGCTGGCGCACATCGCCTTGTGCCAGCACGCGGGTGAAGTGGTCTTCAGGCGTGGCCTGCAACCAGATGGTGAGGCAATTGGCCAGCAGCCTGTCGAATGTGGAACTATCCCCCACCAGCCCGCCTGCGGTGGCAATAACGCAGGAGGGGTGGCTTTGCAGGGTTTCCTCCAGTGCCTGGCGCTCATAACGGCGATAAGCGTTGGAGCCGTAAAGCGCCTGAATTTCGATCGGCGCACAACCGGCTAGGCGTGTGATCTCGGAACGCAGTTCAACAAATGGCAATCCAAGCCTGGCTGCAACCATTTGCCCCAACGTAGATTTGCCAGCCCCGCGCAACCCGATAAGCGCGATGCGTTTGTTGCGGGCGGACGAAGTGCGGCTTTCCACGCTGCCGAACAGCTCGTTCAAGGCGCGTAGCGCGCGGTCTATCGCGGGGGCTTCGCGCCCATGCAAAAGTCGGCGGATGGAGAGCCATTCAGGTGTTGCAGTTGTTTCATCGCCCAGCAGCTCGGCCAGCGCGCAATCCAGCGCCTGCGCCACCTGCGCCAAAACCAGAATGGAGACGTTGCCAGTGCCGGATTCAAGGTTCGCCAGATGCCGCTCTGAAACGTCAGCCTCTTCGGCCAGAACACGGCGGGTCATGCCCCGGCGGGCCCGCAGCAACTTAACGCGCTTGCCCAGGCCGGAAAGGATTTCGGTCTCGTCGATCGGTATCATGCGGTCTGGTTCAATTCGGAAGCCATCCCCGCGCGTTAGCATTTTTTTGCCGGATTACAAAGAGGGAAGATAAGGTAAATTGTAATATATTGCATAATCCTGGCCCCCCCTGAGGCAGATCCGCGCGGCGGGCGGCAACGGCCTCTTGCCCGTACAGGGGGGTAATGCCATGTCTTGCGTCATGACAGAGCATTACGATCCGGTGGGCTGGCATGGCACCACCATTTTGTCCGTTCGCCGCAATGGCCAGGTTGTTGTGGCCGGGGATGGGCAGGTATCGCTTGGCAACACCGTTGTAAAGGGTAACGCGCGCAAAGTGCGGCGTATCGGTAATGGCAGTGTGATCGCCGGTTTCGCCGGGGCCACGGCTGATGCCTTCACTCTTCTGGAACGGCTCGAAGCGAAGTTGGAGCGCTTTCCGGCGCAGTTGGAACGCGCCTGTGTGGAGTTGGCAAAGGATTGGCGGACAGACCGTTACCTGCGCCGGTTGGAGGCGATGCTGATCGTCGCGGATAAAGACCGCGGCTTCACCATCACCGGCAATGGCGATGTGCTGGAGCCCTCGGATGGCATCATCGCCATCGGCTCCGGCGGCAATTACGCACTATCCGCCGCCCGTGCGCTCATCACGGTGCCAGACCTCACGGCCGAGGAAATCGCCCGCCGGGCGATGAAAATCGCCGCAGATATCTGCATCTACACCAACGAAAACCTGGTTGTCGAAACGATCTAATCATGGAAATCCCCGTTTACTCACCGAGAGAGACAGTCTCGGAACTCGACCGCTTCATCATCGGCCAGAACGACGCGAAACGCGCCGTGGCCATTGCCCTGCGCAACCGCTGGCGCCGCCAGCAATTGCCGGAGGAGTTGCGCGATGAAGTTGTGCCCAAAAACATTCTGATGATCGGCCCCACCGGCTGCGGCAAAACCGAAATTGCCCGCCGCCTCGCCAAACTTGCCCAGGCGCCGTTTTTGAAAGTGGAGGCTACGAAATTCACCGAGGTTGGTTATGTCGGGCGCGATGTGGAATCCATTGTGCGCGATTTGGTTGAAGCCGCCATCACCATGTTGCGTGAGCAGAACCGCAAATCTGTCGAAGCCAAGGCCGAACTCAATGCCGAGGACCGTCTCATCACGGCGCTGGTGGGGGAGAACGCTACCGCCGATACGCGGGTGAAATTCCGCAGGATGCTCCGCGCTGGCGAGCTTGAAGATAAGGAGATCGAAATCGCGATCACTGAGTCTCAAGGCACGCCCATCGGTATGATGGACATGCCAGGAATGCCCCCCGGCTCAGGCGCCATAAACTTGAACGACATGATGAAGAACATGTTCGGCCGCCAAGCGCAGAAAAAGAAGATGCTGGTGCCGGATGCCCGCAAGGCGCTGGCCCGTGAAGAGGCCGACAAGCTGCTGGATACGGATGCGCTGACCAAGGATGCCATTACCCATGCGGAACAGAATGGCATCGTGTTTCTTGATGAGATAGACAAGATCTGTGCCCATACCGAAGGCGGCTATCGCGGCGGCGATGTTTCCCGCGAAGGCGTGCAGCGCGATCTGCTGCCGCTCATCGAAGGCACCACCGTATCCACAAAATACGGCCCGGTGAAAACTGATTATATCCTGTTCATCGCCTCCGGTGCGTTCCACGTGGCGAAACCGTCGGACCTGCTGCCAGAACTGCAAGGCCGTTTACCCATCCGCGTGGAATTAAGCTCGCTTTCGCGTGACGACTTCAAACGCATTCTCACGGATACAGAGCATTCCTTGCTAAAACAATACACGGCACTTTTGGGCACGGAGAATGTAAACCTGATTTTCGCGGATGATTCGGTGGATGCCATCGCCTCGCTGGCGTTTGACATCAACGAGCGGGTAGAAAATATCGGCGCGCGCCGCCTCGCCACGGTGATAGAGCGAATGCTGGAGGAAATCTCTTTCACCGCGACAGACCGTTCCGGCGAAGCGATCACCATAGATGCGGCTTATGTGAATGACCGTGTCGCCCCGCTAGCCGCCAAGGGCGATCTGTCGCGGTTCATTCTGTGAGGCTGGAGAAGGCCGGGGCATGAATTTCCGTCTCGCGGGTCTCATCACGGCCCTGGTCGCCGCCTTCGCGCTGGGCATGGCCTATTTTGCCCAATATGGCCTGCACCTTGTGCCCTGCGAGTTATGCTTGCTGGAACGCTGGCCTTATCGCATCACACTGGTGCTTGGCATTCTGGCGCTGTTGTTTGGCGGCAAGCCAGGCCGGGTCTTCATCTTCCTCGCGGGCATCGCCATGCTGGGCGCCATCGCTGTATCCTTTCTGCATGTGGGTGTGGAATTCACCTGGTGGCCATCGCCATTGCCGGAATGCAATGGTATTCTCACGCCCGGCGCTGCCCTGCCGTTAACGCCCGCCGTGCCTTGCGACCGTCCGGTTTATCTGATTCCCGGCCTGCCGCTTTCCATGGCGCAGATGGATTTTCTGGGCAGCTTCATTTTCACTTGCGTCCTGTTCCGCATGGCAACAAGACGGAACAGGAGGCATGCATGAACGAGACTGTTAAACGCTTCATCCGTGTGGATCATGCCGGCGAATATGGGGCCGAGCGCATCTATGCCGGTCAGCTCGCCGTGCTGGGGCGCGGGCCAAAGGGTGATCTTCTGCGCCATATGCTGGGGCAGGAAACGGTTCATAAGCAAGCGTTTGAAAAACTGATGGCCGAGCGCCGCGCCCGCCCCACCGCCATGCTGCCCCTCTGGCATGTCGCGGGGTTCGCGTTGGGTGCCCTCACTGCCGCAATGGGTGAAAAAGCCGCCATGGCCTGCACCGTGGCGGTGGAGGAAACAATCGATGAACATTACGCTGCCCAACGAGATTGCTTAAGCGAAAGCGAAGCGGATTTGAAGGACACCATTGAGCGCTTCCGCCTGGAAGAGCTGGAACACCGCGATACCGGGCTTCAACATGGTGCGGAACAGGCCCCGGCCTATAAACTCCTCACTGGCCTCATCCGCTTCGGTTGTAAGGCGGCCATCCGCATTAGCGAGGCCGTTTAGCTCGCTGCCCTCCC
>JAGWIE010000183.1 GCA_028866445.1 Rhodospirillales bacterium
AGCGGGTCTTCCGGCAGGCTTACGCCCAGCTTGGCGGCCAGCGCGTTGAAATTATTCCACAACGCGATGACTTTCCCCGGCTTGCACGGCGCGCGCGGGGTTACAGAAGCGAGCGGCAACACTACGCCAGTGGCCCGATTCTGGGCGAATATGTCGCCTTCATGCACCTGGATCGACGTGCCTTGCAGCACGCCGAAACCATCTTTGCCTTCGTGGGTAAAGCGAACCCAGTGAATTGGCTCAGCCATCAATTCGCCTGCGACGGGCTGGAGATTTCATGGTTGGCGAGCTTCTCCAGCACGCGCACCATGCCGGAATGATCCCAAGCCGCGCCACCAGCAGCGGCAGCCGCGTTGAACAGCTCCTGACAAGTGGCTGTGTTCGGCAGCGAGATCCCCAGATTACGGGCCCCTTGCAGCGCCAGATTCAAATCTTTCTGGTGCAAAGCGATACGGAAACCAGGCTCGAAATTGCGCTTGACCATACGCTCGCCATGCACTTCCAGAATCCGCGAATTCGCGAAACCGCCCATGAGGGCCTGGCGCACACGTGCCGGATCAGCCCCAGCCTTGGACGCGAACAGCAGCGCCTCGCCCACGGCTTCGATGGTCAGCGCCACGATGATCTGGTTGGCAACCTTGGTGGTCTGGCCATCGCCATTGCCGCCGACCAGCGTGATGTTCTTGCCCATGAGCTGGAAGATCGGGAGCACCGTGTTGAACGCCGCTTCCGAGCCGCCAACCATGATGGTCAGGCTTGCGGCCTTGGCACCCACATCGCCGCCGGAAACCGGCGCGTCGAGATATTCGCAGCCCAGATCGTTGATCTTCTTCGCGAACGCCTTGGTTTCGATCGGCGAGATCGAGCTCATATCGACGACGATCTTGCCTGCGGTCAGACCTTCGGCGACGCCGCCAGCCGAGAACAGCGCGTCCTCGACATTAGGGGTGTCCGGCACCATCATGATGATGATGTCAGCATTACGAGCGACTTCAGCATTATTCGAAGCGACGATCGCGCCTTTCTCAACGAGTTCGGGCGAGACGCCGAACGGGTCGAAAGCGTGAACTGTGTGGCCGCCAGCGAGCAGATGCCCCGCCATGGGGCGGCCCATAATGCCGAGGCCGATGAATCCGATCTTGCTCATATCGTTCGTCTCCTGAAGATGATAAATATATTGGTAAAAATCAGCGCGCTGGCACCTGGGTGGTAAGCCAGGACATACCTTCGGAGGTGGTGCCGCGCGGCCTATATTCGCAACCGATCCAGCCCTTATAGCCAAGCTCATCAATGCGGTTGAACAGGAACGGGTAGTTGATCTCGCCCGTGCCGGGTTCGTTGCGGCCAGGGTTATCCGCCAGCTGAAGATGGCCGATCCGGGCAAAATTCGCTGCCAGCTTGTTGGCGATATCACCTTCCATCACCTGGGTGTGGTAGATATCGAATTGCAGGCGCACATTGCTCATGCCGACATCGTCGAGGATGGACAACGCCTGATCGAGCTTGTTGACGAAGAAACCGGGCACGTCGCGCGTGTTCACCGGCTCCAGCAACAACTCGAGCCCGGCATCAGCGAGCTTCTTGCCGGCATAACGCAGGTTTTCCACCAGCACCTGGCGGGCTTCCGCCGCATCGCCTGTCGGGATGCCAGCAAGGCAGTTCAGCTTCGGGCAGTTCAGCGCCTTCGCGTAAGTCACTGCTTTGTCCACACCCGCACGGAATTCCTCCACACGGCCCGGCTGGCAGGCAATGCCACGGTCGCCGCCTGCCCAATTGCCGGCCGGCAGATTGTGCAGCACCAACGTCTGGCCGTTTGCCTTCAACCTGTCGGTAATCTCGGCAGGCTCGTAATCGTAGGGGAACATGAATTCCACCGCCGTGAAGCCGTCTTTCGCCGCAGCGGCAAAACGGTCAAGAAACGGAACCTCATTGTAAAGCATCGTCAGGTTTGCTGCGAATTGCGGCATTAAATCCTCCTAAGGCCGCACCTTGCGGCGCGGCCTGTGCTGAGTGGCTGGCGTGATAGAAAACCGGCGCCAGAAATTAACCCATTTTGGCTGTCATCGCCCGCTGGCAGATCAGCGCGTGAACGACATCTATGGTAGGTGTCGGCAGGTCTAACATACGGCCAAATTCCTGCACAACAGTCAGCAAGGGTGCAACCTCCATATCGCGGCCACGCTCAAGGTCTTGCAGCATGGAGGTCTTATGCGCGCCAACCTTGCGCGCGCCTTCAATCCGGCGCTCCACATCAACACGGAAATTCACACCCAGGGTCTGGGCGATCTCCTGCGCCTCCAGCATCATGGATTTGCAGACAGCGCGTGTTCCGGGGTCTGTGCAGATCACGTCAAGCGTTGCATGGGTAAGGGCGCTGACCGGGTTGAAGCTCAGATTACCCCAAAGCTTCAGCCAAATCTCGTCACGAATGCGCTCAAGCACCGGCGCGCGCTGGCCGGCAGCCTCAAACAGCTCAGACAAACGCTGCACCCGCGGCGTAATCTCACCAGAAGGCTCGCCGATCGGGAATTTATCACCATAGATATGGCGAATGACGCCAGGCTGCTCCAGCTCGGTTGCCGGATACACAATGCAGCCGATCGCCCGCTCCGGCCCAATGCCATTCCACTGCACGCCGCCGGGATCAACGCTCTCCACAACCTTGCCATCAAGCTTGCCGCCATGGCGGTGGAAATACCAATAAGGAATGCCGTTAACCGCGGCCACCACGCTGGTGTTCTCACCCAGCAGCGGCTGCAATGCCGGTACGGCGGCAGAGATTTGATGCGCCTTGAGCCCAATGATCACATAATCCTGGACGCCAAGCTCTTTCGTGTCACTGGTGCAAACGGGGCGGGCAACGAATTCCTCGTTTTCCTTAATCACGCGCACGCCGTCGCGGCGCATGGCCTCAAGGTTCGCGCCACGCGCAACCAGGCTTACATCCGCACCCGCGCGAGACATCTCCGCGCCAAGATATCCGCCGATTGCTCCGGCACCAAAAATGCACACCTTCATAACTGCAAGTCTCCTAATATTATCCCCTTCCCCCGCATGACGTTTTGCTCGCTGGCACAAATGCCTGCCGGCAGGTCATAAAGCGGTTGGAGTGCAACGCCCGGAACGCCAAAAGGCGATGCCCTCGCCCCTCATAACCTCGCTATCGCTCGGCCGCCATCCGCGCCATCCTATTCTTCCAGAATTACCCATATTAACATTTATATGGGAATTAATCTCACGATGTGAGAGAATGGCAAATCAGGAGGATTTTGTCCAGTGGAGTTTTTCTTGTATCATGGGAAAATATTCTTGTATGGCAGGAATTTGGCCGTTATTCGCGCGGACATCGCGCCCAGAAAAGCCGCATGAACGACACGATCACACCTGAGCCGCCCCGCCGCCGCGGGCGGCGGCCTTCAGCGAATGGAGAGGGCAGCAGCGATATTCAGTCGCTCGACCGCGCCATTTCCATCCTTGAGGTGCTGGCGGGAATCGACTTTACCTCGCTCGCGGAAATCAGCCGCCGCACGGGCCTGCCAATCTCAACCGTGCACCGGCAATTGCAAACGCTGGAGCATCGCGGCCTCGTGGGGCATGATGTGGAAACCGGGCTCTGGTCGGTGGGGGTGGGGCTTTTCCGCATTGGCTCAGCTTATTTACGCATCCGCAAACTGCCGGAAATCGCGCGCCCGATGCTCCGCTCCCTGCAACAAGCAACGGGAGAAACGATCAATCTGTCCAAATTCGAGGAGCCCTTCATTGTCTGCGTCGGGCAGGCGGAAAGCCATGCCTCCGTCCGTGCCTTTTTCCGGCCTGGCTCGGAATTGCCCTTGCACGCCTCCGCGGCGGGCAAGGCGGTGCTCGCCGTGCTGGCACC
>JAGWIE010000184.1 GCA_028866445.1 Rhodospirillales bacterium
CGGCAGCCACACGCCCAGCAGGCTTTGCGCCCCACAAGCGCCAGGGGGGAGAAAAAACCGCCAGATGGGGGCGGTCATCCAGGCTTGTTCCCAATCCGCACCCAGGGCCGCGCGGGATTCAAGCAAGCATTCCCGGCACCAGAGATCCAACTTCGCCACCACCTCCTCCGGCAATTCCGCGCGCAAAAAATCCCCGCGTGCCGGCAGTTTGCCGAAAAACCCTGCCAGAGCGGGCTGGAAATTGCTCATCCCTGCAAGCTGGGGCAGCGGAAATCCGCCAACATGCCAGGTGCGAAGGGGTTGAGCACCGAGTTCGCGCCGATGCTGTAGCTCACACTATGCCCCCCGGCGGAGAAGGTGAGGGTATATTGGTCGGACGATCCTGCCTCTGAAAGCTCTCCCTGGCTGAACAAATGGAACAATGCCCAGGGGCCGGAGGCATCCAGCTCCACCGGGTTGCCGCCGCCAACCGGGGCAATAATCAGCCTTGCGGTCTGCATTCCATCAGCCCCAGGCCAGGAGATCATCGTCGGCACTGGCGGGCCATGGGCGTAAGCAACATTAAGCGCGCCCAATTGCAGCACCACCTGCGCCGCCCCGGCATCCAGCGCCGTCGGGGTCAGGCTGAACTGCACGCTGGGGGTCATGCCCGCCGCGAAGAACAATTGCTTGATCGTCTCCGCGCGCTGGAACTCCGCCAGAGCGCCCTGGCTGATCGGCGGGGTAACGCCGTTCACCGCCTGCACGCGCCAGGTGGCGCCGGACATATCCACATAAGGCTGCACCTGCTGGGTGTAGAAACTATCCAGCATGCCGTTAGGGGCAAAGAGATGCGCGAAATCCCCCAGCGGAATATCGGTGCTGGAAGCCGGCACGAACGGGTAACGCCCGGCCACTGCCTGCTGGCAAAGCTGGCCAGGCCCAGCGGCACCGTTGAACGCCGCCGCCGCCGCCTTGGCCGCACTGCCGCCGCGAAGGCCGTTGGCGTTTACCACCAGCGCCTGCACCCAGCGGGCAACCGGCTGCGGGTCTGTGGCTGCTTCGCCTTGCAGCAGAGAGGCAGGGTCGCCCCCCGCCGCCGGGGCCGCGGGCGCGCCTCCCGGTGCCGCCGAAGCGAGGGACGCCAATTGCTGTTGCAGGCTGTTGATGAGGTTGAGTGTGAGGCTGAGCGGCGACCCCGCACCACCACTCACGTAGTTAATCAGCGGCGCATAGTAATTATCCACTTCCGAACCCAAAGCGGGGCCGCCATTTGCTGCACTGGCCGCCCCCATCAACCCTTGCAGGGCGGCGGCATCGGCATTCACCGCCGCCATTCCCGGAATTTTCGCCGTGGTGGCGGCGGGCGGTGGGGTGGCACCCTTGGAAAGCTGGAGCTGGGTGGTGATGCTGGCCAGCAGCCGCTGCATCGGCGATTGCGGGGAGCCGAGAATGTAGAGATTCTGCACCGCCTGGCCGATATTCGTGGCAGGTTTAAGGTTCAAATCCCCCAGCATGGCGTTCCACTGCGCCTCGTAATCAGCCTCGTAAAGCTGGATGACGTTCTGCTCCAGGTTTTGCATGTCCGGGCTGGAGGGGTCGACCTGCTGCCCTGGCCCCAGCACCCAGCTTTCATCCGCCACATCCTTGGCGGCGTGGGTGAGGGCGGGCAGCAGCACAAACTGGAAGCCCTTTATGGTGTAAAAACCGGGTACGCCCTCGGTGAGCAATTTGCCCGAGGCACGGGCGTATAACGGTACGCCCGCCGCACCCATCGCCTGCGCCGGAACCCAGGCGGGGATGGCGGCGGCATCTTGCGAATCCCGGATGCGGGAATAAACCCGCTCAGCCACCGAAACACGGCTGAAGGTGGCGCGGGCGGCCTCCACCAGCGCGCCATCCAGCGGCACTTGCGGCAGCGGCGCGTTCAACATCGCCACCAGATGCTGCATCAGATCATCGCGCACCGGCTGATTGACAATGCCGGGATAAAGCCGCTGCCAATCCAAATTCATCCAGGCTTCGACAAGGTTTTTATCCATCGGACCCTGGCCGCCTAGCATCAGGTAAACGCGCGTGGCCTGGTAGAGATATTCCGGCTTGTCGAACCCGCCGCGCATCTCCGCCTCAAGCTGCAAAATCAAACGTGGGAGGAAGATGTTATCCAGCGCGTTGGTGTAGAGCGTGGCGGCACCGGCGCTCAGCTTCGGCCCCTGGTTCAGCCCCATGCCCATCGCGCCATATTGGGTCGTATCACCAGGGCCAAAAGGCATAGCGCGCGCGGCATCCAGCAGCGGCAGCACGGCGGGCAGGTTGGAATCCTGCACCGGGTCCAGCGGCAAGCTCTTGGCAGCGGTTTGGTAATTCGCCACCGCGTTATTGCTGGCCCTAATGGCGGCCTGGTTATGCGAACGGCTGAGCAAAAACCCCGCCAGCAGGCCGAGAAACACCAACGCCACGGCGGCATAGCCCACAGATTGCAGCAGCACGCGGCGGCGGCGCTGGCCTGGGTTTTGCCCGGCCAGCATCGCCTCGCCAAAAATCACGTCCTGCAACAGGCGCGAGAGGAAATAGCTACGGCCGGAAACCGCGCGCAGCGAGGGCGCGCGCCGCTGGTCGATGCCAAACGCGCGGGAGAGAGCGCCGGTCAGCCGGTCGATCGGCGTGCCTTCCTGCGTGCCAGAGGTGAAATACACCCCGCGCAGATAAGGGGCGGGGTCCAGCGCCGAACCGCCAAAGGCTTCCGCCAGAAACTCCTGCAGCGGCGCCTCCAGGCTGGCCACCTGGGCGGGAAACCCGGCAATGAGCGAGCGCCTGTCCGGGCTGCGTTCCCGCTGCAGCAGATCGATCAGCCGTTCATCCAGCCGTTGCACAAGCAGCTTGAACTCGCCATCGAAATGCGAAACCGCATTGGCATCCTGCGCCGGGAAGGTGGTGCCCCAGACCTGAGCGCGTTTCTCCTGGTCCAGATCGTCAAAAAATTCGGTGAATCCGGCCAGTAGATCAGCTTTGGTAAGCAGCGCGTAAACTGGAAGTTTGAGATCCAGCCTTGCGGTAAGTTCTTTTATGCGCTTGCGGATGGCACGGGCATGGGAAAGCCGCTCCTCGCGTGGCGCAGCAGCGATATCCGCCAGCGAGATGGCCACCACCACGCCGTTCAGCGCCTGGCGTTGGCGGGTGCGCTTCAGCATATCCAGGAAGCCTTCCCACCCGGCCTTGTCTGTAGCGGCGTTAGAATCCTGCGTGGTGTAGCGCCCGGCGGTGTCGATCAGCACGGCCTGCTCAGTAAACCACCAATCGCATAAACGCGTGCCACCCACACCCGCCACGGCGCCCTGCCCCAGCTCCGCCGCCAGCGGGAATTTCAAGCCAGCATTCAGCAACGCCGTGGTTTTGCCAGCACCCGGCGGACCGATAATCACGTACCAGGGCTGCTCATACAAATACCCGCGCCCACCACTGGCCTTGCGCAGCAGCGCCAGCGATTTTTTCAACTTCTCGCTCAGCGCCGCCAGCTCTTCCGCCGCTGCCTTGTCCTGCACCGCCGCCCCGGCATCGGCAACGCCCGCCGCCAGTGCCGCGTCGCGTTTCTTCCGCCGCCTGTCCAGCAGCAGATTAACCCCCAGCCAGACCAGCAGAATGACAAGGATGATGACCAGCCGGATAATCACACCCGCGAGCGCGTGAATGAACGGCGCGAAGAACCACACCAAAGCCGCCAGCACGGCGGCGGCGAGAAAGCTCAGAAACCAGCGCGAGGCAAAAAAGCCGAGTATCTTCTTCATGAGAGGCTCAGGTTCCGGAAGGGTGGTTCAACACAATTTCGATGCGGCGGTTCTGCGCGCGCCCGGCATCCGTGGCAT
>JAGWIE010000185.1 GCA_028866445.1 Rhodospirillales bacterium
TAAAACAGGCGCTCGGGCTTCAGCCACCCTTCAGAGAGTCGGGCCATTGCCTTCACGCGCCCCGCCGCCGTAACGCGCACCAGCCCTTCATCGGGGTTGGCGGCATCCGGAATGCGCCCCATCAGGTCCACCAGGCTTATAGCCTGGCCTTGCGATAAGGCGAAAAACTCTGCTTGGCTCAGGGCCAGGGCCGGGATGTCGTCCAGCGCGGTCTCGAGCGGCAGCAGTGTTTCGGACAGAGTGGCGGGGTTCTGCTCCGGATTGAGGAAAAAGTCCAGAGGAACCGCCATGCTTTCCAGGAACGGCCCCACGCGCAACCGGCGCAGCACCGCGATATGCCCAACCGAGCCGCAGGCCCGGGCAAGGTCTCGCGCCAGAGAGCGCATATACACCCCTTTGCCGGACTGTACCTCGAACACGGCGTGGTCCGCATCTGGCCGGGCGATTAGCTCGAACCTGTCCACTTGTGCGGGGCGGGGCGGCAATTCGGGAGGGCGGCCGTCACGCGAAAGGTCATAAGCGCGTTCGCCCTCCACTTTTATGGCGGAGAAGATGGGCGGCACTTGCATGATGTTGCCGATAAAGGCGGGCAGAGCGGCCAGAATCTCGGCATCGCTGGGGCGGATATCAGAGGTGGCGATGACCGCCCCCTCGGCGTCGTCAGTATCGCGCGCCTCGCCGAATTTAAGGGTGAAGTGATAGATTTTGGTGCTGTCCATCACATAAGGCACGGTTTTGGTGGCGGCACCGAAGGCCAGCGGCAAAATGCCGGTGGCCAGCGGGTCCAACGTGCCGCCATGGCCCGCCTTCTGGGCGTCCATCGCCCGTTTCACCTTGTTCAGCGCCTGCGTGCTGGTGATGCCCTGGGGTTTGTCGAGAATGATCCAGCCGTCTAATTTGCGGCCTTTTTTCTGCCGAGCCATCGTGTCCTGTAAAAATCGCTAGTGAGCGGCGCTGATAGAGCGCGGCGCGCCTGGCTGCAACCTTGTTGCAGAGTGCCACCGCCGCTTAACGCGATGGCAACTGATATCTGATGAAATTGCCGGGTCTCTGGAGGATTGCCACATGCAAGACGACCCGAACCCATTTTTGCGCTCGCTCAGCCAGATGGATGCGCGGCAGGCTGAGCCTTATGGCAACAGCCTTAGCCCGCTGCCACACGCGCAGGCCCCGAAGCGGGAGAAGTTTATAGGCTTTACCCGTGACGAAGCTAGCATGAACAAGCTGCGCGAGGCGCTGGCCGGGCATATTCCCAACGATAACCTGGTGCATTTGGCGGATTTTCGGCAGGCTTTGGCAATTCTGGCGGAGATGCCCACACCGGAAGTGGTGTTGGTGGACCTTTCTGGCGAGGAGCAGCCGATAAACGCGCTGATGGACCTCTCGGATACGGTGGATGCCGGAACGGTGGTGTTGGCGATCGGCGAGGTTCAGAACGTTAATTTTTACCGGCTTGTGGTTAAAAGTTTAGGGATAAAGGAATATATTCCGAAGCCGCTTACGACAGACGCGGTTTTGAAGCATTTTCTGCCGGTGGTCGATAATCTGGCGCAGGAGCAAATTGGCCTGCGTGGGGGGCGGATGATCGCACTTTGCGGGGCGCGCGGCGGTGTGGGCACAAGCTGCATTGCGGTTAATCTTGGGGCTTATATCGCCACCGAACTGCACCGGCATACATTGCTGCTGGATGGGGAGGTTAACACCGGCACCTTGGCGCTGGATTTGAATCTGCCCTCCAGCCGTGGCCTGCCAGCCGTGTTGGAGGCACCTCAGCGGGTGGACCAATTGCTGATAGAGCGCTGTGTGCAGGATATGGGCGAGAGACTGCACGTGATGGCGGGCATGGAAGGCCTGGCGTGGGAGCCGCCTTGCCACCCTGAAGGCTTGGCGAATTTCGTGCAGACCATCCGGGAGCGCTACAACTTTATGGTGGCTGACACCGGCGCGCGGCTTACGCCGCTGGCCCGGCAATTGCTGTTCAATGCCCAGCAACGGGTGATTGTGATGGACCCGACACTGATCTCGCTGCGCAATGTAGAGAAGCTGTTCACCCTGACGGGAGGCTCCGGCCAGGCGCAACGCCCCTTGCTGGTGTTGAACAAAGCCGGCGCGCAAGGGGGGCTGGCGCGTCATTTCATGGAAGACAAGCTGGGTATACAATTTGACGCGGTCATTCCGGATTTGCCGCGTTTGGTGGGCGGGCATTCAGGATTTGGCACGCTGGCGGTGCGCCAACGCGGCCCGTTCCGCCAGTCGATCATCACCCTTGCGGCGGTATTGGGAATAGGAACGCAGCCCGGAACTGCCCGAGCCACCGTGCAGCCTAGCTATGCGGGCGTATCCTAAGATAAAGCGCCCCAGGCATTAGGCGTTCGGCCAGAAATACCGTATAAACTGGCTCTGCTACGTAAACTCTGGAGCCTGTTATCCTTATGTCCGATACGCCTGATTCTGCCCCGCTCGACGATGCCTATGACGCCGCATCGATCAGTGTTCTGAAGGGGCTGGATGCCGTCAGGAAGCGGCCGGGCATGTATATCGGCGACACGGATGACGGCTCGGGCCTCCACCATATGGGCTTCGAGATTATCGACAACGCGGTGGACGAAGCCCAGGCCGGATTCGCCAACCGCGTGGAAGCCGTGCTGAACGGCGATGGCTCCATGACCATCACCGATAATGGCCGTGGGATTCCCACCGATATTCACCATGAAGAAGGTATTTCCGCCGCCGAGGTGGTGCTGACCAAGCTGCACGCCGGCGGTAAGTTCAACCAGAACAGCTACAAGGTTTCTGGCGGCTTGCACGGCGTGGGCGCGGCTGTGGTGAATGCGCTGTCTGAATGGATGGAAGTGCGCATCTGGCGGAACGGGCAGGAGCATTTTATCCGCTTTGAACATGGCGACACGGTGCAGCCACTGAAAGTCGTTGGCCCATCAGAGAAGCCCAACGGCACGGAAGTTACCTTCAAACCATCCGCCGCCACCTTCACGCACACGGAATTTGATTATGCGGTGTTCGAGCGCCGCTTGCGCGAGCTGGCCTTTCTGAATTCCGGCCTGGCGATTGTGCTACGCGACGAACGGCATGAGCCTTTTCAGCAAGCAGAGTTCCATTACGAGGGCGGTGTGCAGGAGTTTTGCCTCTGGCTGGACCGGGCGAAGCATGCCGTGCTGCCTGCCCCCATCACCTCGGTGAGCGAGGCCAAAGAGGCGGGGATCAAGGTGGAATTTGCGCTTAGCTGGAACGATTCTTTTCACGAGACCATGCTCTGCTTCACCAACAACATCACCCAGCGCGATGGCGGCACGCATCTGGCCGGGTTTCGTGGGGCGTTGACCCGCGTGGTGAGCAACTACGCCAAGGGCATTGCTGGTAAAAAAGATATGGCCGATCTCTCCGGCGAGGATATGCGCGAGGGGTTGACTGCCGTGCTCTCGGTGAAGGTGCCGGATCCGAAATTTTCCTCACAGACGAAGGACAAGCTGATCTCTTCCGAGGTGCAGCCCGTGGTACAGGCGGCGGTGGCCGATGCGTTGAGCCACTGGTTCGAGACGCATCCCAAGGAAGCCAAGAACATCGTGCAGAAAGTGATGGACGCGGCGGCGGCGCGTGAGGCCGCGCGCAAGGCCCGCGAACTCACCCGGCGCAAGGGCGTTTTGGATATTTCCTCGCTGCCCGGCAAGCTGGCGGATTGCCAAGAGCGCGACCCGGCGAAATCCGAACTCTTTCTGGTTGAGGGCGACAGCGCCGGTGGCTCCGCGAAACAGGGGCG
>JAGWIE010000186.1 GCA_028866445.1 Rhodospirillales bacterium
CCACCGGCACATTGGTGGGAATCTCCACCACGCTCAGCTTATAGATTTCCTCGAATTCATCCGCTTCGGTCATCGCCGTGCCGGTCATGCCGGCCAGCTTGGGGTACAGGCGGAAATAATTCTGGAAGGTGATGGAGGCGAGCGTCTGGTTCTCCTGCTGAACCTCAACCCGCTCTTTGGCTTCCAACGCCTGGTGCAGGCCATCGGAATAGCGGCGGCCTTCCAGCATTCGCCCGGTGAACTCGTCGATGATGACGATCTTGCCCTCGCGCACGATGTAATCCACATCGCGGGCAAACAATGTGCGGGCGCGCAAGCTTTGCTGCACATGGTGCACCAGTGGCACGTTGGTGCGGTCATAAAGCCCGCCGGTCAGCAGCCCGGCGGCCTGGAGCATCTCCTCCACCGTCTCCGCTCCCAGCTCGGTCATGTTCACCGTGCGGGCTTTTTCGTCTTTCTCGTAGAATTCATGTTTGCCATCCTCGGCCACGTCTCCGCGCGTCAGAAAGGCGTCCACCACCGTATCCACCTGGGCATAAAGGCTGGTCGGCTCGTCAGAAGGCCCGGAAATAATTAGCGGGGTGCGGGCTTCGTCGATGAGAATGCTGTCCACCTCGTCCACGATGGCGAAGCTGAACGGCCGCTGGACCATATCCTCCAGCCGGTACTTCATATTGTCGCGCAAATAATCGAAGCCGAACTCGTTATTGGTGCCGTAGGTGATGTCGGCGGCATAGGCCGGGCGGCGGTTCTGCTCCTCCACGGCGGGAATGATGATGCCGGTCGAAAGCCCCAAAAAGCCGTAAAGCTGGCCCATCTGCTCGGCATCGCGCTTGGCCAGGTAGTCGTTCACGGTCACCACATGCACGCCCCGGCCATTCAGCGCGTTCAGGTAAACCGCCAGCGTCGCCACCAGGGTTTTGCCCTCGCCGGTCTTCATCTCGGCAATCCGCCCTTCATGCAGCACCATGCCGCCGATCAGCTGTACGTCGAAATGCCGCATACCGAGCACGCGCTTGGAGGCTTCGCGCACCACCGCGAAGGCTTCCTCCAGCAGATCATCCAGGCATTCGCCTTGTTCCAGCCGGTTTTTAAACTCCTGGGTCTTGGCGGCCAGGGCCGCGTCATCAAGAGCCGCCATTTGCGGTTCCAGCGCGTTTATGGCCACCACCCGGCGCTTGAAGCTTTTCAGGGTACGGTCGTTACTGGAGCCGAATACGGCGCGGGCGAGGCTGGACAACATGATAGGGGCGAGATCCGCACTTGAACGATAAAAAGGACTGCCGATGACATAAGCGCCAGGGTGGGCATGGTCAAATGTGCCCCGCTTTGGCCTCGCTTTCAGTGCCAAGCCTTGCCCGGCGCGGGGCTTTGGCTCATAGGAGCCGCATCTTTAGAATAAGGTTCCTACAGATGCGTCAGTTGTCTACGCTTTCCGCCTTGGCTCTCGCACTCGCCATCTCTGCCCCGGCCGCTTTCGCCCAGCCGGCCCCGGCCGCCCCGGCGAATTCCAACCCGGTGGTTGCCTCGGTGAATGGCCTGCCGATCCATATGAGCGACATTCAGGCCGACGCGCAGAACCTGCCTCCGCAGGCGCAGCAATTGCCGCCGCAGCAATTGCTGCCGCTGCTGGTGAACCAGGAAGTGGACCGCAAGGCGCTGCTGATTGAGGCCCAGAAGGAAAACCTGCAGAGCGACCCGGATGTGGCCGCCCGCATGAAGGCCGCCGCCGATGTCCAGCTTGAAAACGCCTATGTGCAGAAGGCCGTGGCCGCCCAGGTGACAGACACCGCCGTGCAGGCCGAATATAACCGCGACTATGCTGGCAAGCCCGGCCCGGAGCAGGTGGATGCAAGGCAGATCCTGGTTTCCAGCCAGGCGCAGGCGGAAGACATCATCAAGCAGCTCAACAAGGGCGCTGACTTCGCCAAGCTGGCGGAAAAAGACAGCATCGACCCCGGTGCGAAGAATGGCGGCGAGCTGGGCTGGTTCTCCAAGGATGAGATGGTGCCGGAATTTGCCGATGCCGCCTTCGCGCTGAAAAAAGGCGAGTACACCAAAACCCCGGTCCACACCCAGTTCGGCTGGCACGTTATCCTTAACGAGGGCCACCGTACCGCCCCCACCCCGGCTTTTGCCGATGTGCAGGACCAGATTCGCCAGAAAATGACCGACCAGGCCGTGCAGGACACTCTGAACGATGTCCGCGGCAAGGTGAAAATCGTGGTTTATGGGGCAGATGGCAAGCCAGTACCGCAGACCGCACCGGGTGCGGCCAGCACCAGCAAGTAAGTTGCCATGGCAGGCCCGCTTCCCGTCTCGCCATTAGCCCTTCCCCTGCCGGAGCTTGCCCCCCTGGCGGGGGTAAGGCTGGCAACGGCGGCGGCGGGCATCCGCTATAAAGGCCGCACAGACGTGCTGCTGGCTGAATTTGCCGAGGGCACGACCGTGGCGGGGGTGTTCACCCGCAACCAATGCCCCGGCGCGCCGGTTTCCTGGTGCCGGGAGGTTTTGCCCGGCGGCTCCGCCCGCGCCTTGGTGGTAAATGCGGGCAATGCCAATGTGTTCACCGGCGCTGCCGGTGCCCGCGCGGTGGAAGCCACAGCCAAGGCCGCGGCGGAAACATTGGGCACCGAGCCTGGGCAGGTTTTTCTGGCCTCCACCGGCGTTATCGGCGAGAAATTGCCTGCTGAAAAAATCGTCGCGGTGATGGACGCGCTGAAAGCAAACCTCACTTCGGACCGCTTCGCCGAGGCCGCCTCCGCCATCATGACCACGGACACCTTCCCCAAAGGTGCCACCCGCACGGCCCGGCTGGGCGGGGTGGAAGTGCGGATCAACGGCATCGCCAAAGGCTCGGGCATGATCGCGCCGGACATGGCGACAATGCTGAGCTTCATCTTCACGGACGCCGCAATCCCCGCCCCCGCCTTGCAGGCCATGCTTTCCAAAAGCGTGGAGAGCACCTTCAACTGCGTCACCATCGATTCCGACACCTCCACGTCAGACACCGTGCTGCTCTTCGCCACCGGCCAGGCGGGCAATAAACCCACCGAGGATGCTGGCCAGCTCGCGGATTTCCGCCGGGCGCTGCACGAGGTTCTGCACGACCTCGCAATGATGGTGGTGCGGGATGGCGAGGGTGCCCAGAAACTCGTCACCATCAATGTGGAAGGTGCCGTCAGCCACGCCTCAGCCAAGCGCATCGGCATGGTCATTGCCAATTCGCCCTTGGTGAAAACCGCCATTGCGGGAGAGGACGCGAATTGGGGCCGCATCGTCATGGCTGTCGGCAAAGCCGGCGAACCGGCGGACCGTGACAAGCTCGGCATCGCCGTAGGCGGCGTATGGATGGCCCAGAACGGCGGCGTCGTGCCCGGCTACGACGAAACCCCCGTGGTCGCGCACATGAAGGGCCGGGAGATCGAAATCACCGTCGATATCGGCCTCGGCGACGGCCACGCCACAATCTGGACCTGCGACCTCACCCACGGCTACATCGACATCAACGGGTCCTACCGGAGCTAACCAAAGGTCCCCCCACTTGTCATGCGAGCGTAGCGGAGTAATCCCATCCAGCGGTTAGTATCCTGGATATGACAATCGGCTGCTCTGCGCCCATGTACGAACCCGCTCCGCGGGAATGGTGCTTGTGGTGCGTGCGTAGCATCCGCGCCGATATAATTGCTTGAATTGAGGTGGAACTGCGCTTGAGCATGGAGGGTCCCCCTTCAGCTTGAGAGGAAGTTTCCATGTCCATTTC
>JAGWIE010000187.1 GCA_028866445.1 Rhodospirillales bacterium
TGCCGGCTTTCCCCGCCCGGCTTGGCGTAGTTGGAAACCTCATAGCGTTGCAGCCCGTAATGCGCCGCCTCCTCCGCCGTGATGTCGTAGAGTGCCTCGGCCTCGTCCGCATCCGGCAGGGTGAATTCACCGCGCGCGTGCAGGGTGGCGAATTTCGTGCCGTCCTCAATGGTGAGCTGGTAGAGCGAGAGATGGTCCGCCGCCAGGTCCAATGCCCGGCGCAGCTCCTCTCGCCAGGCGGCCTGGGTTTGCCCCGGCAATGCATAAATCAAATCGAACGATACGCGCGGAAAGATAGACGCACCTAATTGAACCGCGGCGATGGCCTGCTCCGCGCTGTGCTGGCGGCCCAGAAACCGCAATGCCTCGGGGTCGAAACTCTGCACCCCGATGGAAACCCGGTTCACCCCCGCCGCACGGTAGGCGGAAAATTTCGCGGCCTCGACGCTTGTGGGGTTGGCTTCCAGCGTAATCTCGGCCTCTGGTGCCATCTCAAACAACCGCCCGGCCTCTGAAATCAGTTCCGCGACGCTTTCCGGGTTCATCAGGCTCGGTGTGCCACCGCCGAAAAAGATAGACCCCACCCGGCGCTTGCCCAGCCTTGCCGCCTCAAATGCCAGCTCCGTTTTAAGCGCTGCCAGCATTTCCGCCTGGGGCAATGTCTCGCGCACATGGGAATTGAAGTCGCAATACGGGCATTTGGCCAGGCAGAAGGGCCAGTGGAAATAAAGCGCCAGTGCATCCATGCGCCCCGGCATAAACCCGATACGCGCCCAGTGCCAGTCAGGTGCCAGCCCGCCATGGCTTGGCAGGCGCGCTTGGCCCGCTTATCCGAGAAGCCATGCAAGCCATCCGCGTGGAAAATCTGACCAAGCGTTACCCGGAGACGCTGGCGGTGGATGATCTCTCTTTCTCACTGGCGCGCGGGCAGATTCTGGGCCTGCTGGGCGGCAATGGCGCTGGCAAAACCACCACTATTTCCATGCTGTTGGGGCTTTTGGTACCCACATCCGGCCGGATTACCGTGCTGGGGCACGACATGGCAAAACACCGCTTCGCCGCCCTGGCCCGGATGAATTTTTCCTCACCTTACATCTCCCTACCTGCCCGGCTCACCGTGCGGGAAAATCTGGAAGTGTATGGACATCTCTATAACGTGCCGAAGCTGAAGGCGCGCATTGGCCAGCTTGCCGAGCAGTTCAAACTGACCGCATTGCTGAACCGCCCGGCGGGCGAGCTTTCAGCCGGGCAGAAAACCCGCGTGGCGCTGGCGAAATCCTTCCTTAACCAGCCTGAGCTTTTATTGCTGGACGAGCCGACTGCCAGCCTGGACCCCGATACGGGTGATTATGTGCGCACAGCACTTGAGGATTATCGGCGCGAAACAAATGCTGCCATTTTGCTTGCCTCGCACAACATGGCGGAAGTGGAGCGGCTATGCGACGAGGTGGTGATGATGAAGCAAGGCCGCGTGGCGGATAAAGGCACCCCGGCAGAGCTCATCGCCCGGTATGGGCGCGAGGATATGGAAGACGTGTTCCTGCATATCGCCCGCAGCGAGGCGCTGTGATGCCCGCGGCACGGCGCGTTTGGGGCCTGGTGTACCGGCATTTGTGCATGTACCGGCGCTCCTGGCCGCGCCTGGCGGAAATCGCCTATTGGCCCACATTGGAACTGCTGATCTGGGGGTTCACCGCGAATTTTTTCTCGCGCGGTTTCCATGGCAGCGCGGCAATTCTGGCGGGCAGTGCGCTGGTGGCCGGGGTGCTGCTCTGGGAGATTGTGCTGCGGGCGCAAATTGGCGTGACGCTGAGCTTCATGGAGGAAATCTGGTCCCGCAATCTCGGGCATCTTTTCGTAAGCCCGCTGCGCCCGGCGGAGATGGTACTGGCGCTGCTTGCGGTTTCCGCGATTCGGACATTCATCGGCCTGCTTCCCGCCACAATCATCGCCTTCCTGCTGTACCGGTATGATGTGTTCGCGCCCGGCCCGGTAATGGTGCTGTTCTTCCTCAACCTGCTGTTCATGGGCTGGTGGGTCGCACTTGGCATCGTCTCGCTTTTGTTCCGCTATGGTGCCGGGGCGGAGGCTTTGGCCTGGACTGTCGCCTTCGGCATCACCCCCATGGCCTGCGTGTTCTACCCCCTGGCCTCGCTGCCGGTGTGGGTACAGCCGGTGGCCCAGGCCCTGCCCGCCGCGCATATTTTCGAGGGGTTGCGCGCCTTGTTGCTGAGCGGCCATACAGAATTGAACCAGCTTGCCACCGCCGCTGTTTTAAATGCCGCCTGGATGGTGGCCGCCATTGCCGTGTTTGGTGGCGAATTCCGCCGCGCGCGAATCCGTGGCGCGTTGATATCAATCGGAGAATGATTTTGCATCAATTCTGGCTCATCCGTCACGCCTTGGTTCACCGCGACAGCCTGGCGTTTCTGTACGGCACGGATGATGTGCCTGTGTGCGATGAAACCATGGCGGCGCAGTGCAGCGCCTATTCCGCCATGGCAGCGCGGCTGCCGCACCCCGCGCGGGTGGTTTGCACGCCGCTCAGCCGCACGCAACGCACCGCCGATGCGCTGGTGCGCGCGGGCTACCCTGAGCATGAAAGGCTGATAGACCCAGCCTTCATCGAACAGGATTTCGGGGATTGGCAGGGCGTGCCGATCTCTCAGTTCGAGGAGCGGGGCCATGATGAACGGCACCCGTTCTGGCCTATCCATGCCGCCGAAACCCCGCCGGGCGGGGAGAGTTTTGCACATCTCATCGAACGCGTGGGCGCCGGGCTGGAGGCGCTTTGCAAAACGGCCAAAGGGCAGAACACCATCATCGTCAGCCATGGCGGGGCCATTCGCGCTGCCATCGCCCATGCGATGGGCCTGACGCCGCACCAGGCGTTGTGTTTGCAGATCGACAATATATCGCTCACACGGCTGGAGCACGGCCCACGCGGCTGGCGGGTTTTATCGGTTAATGAACATTCCTCCACCCCAGCTTGCCAGCCTCTGGCCGAACCCCCATCTGCCCATTTAAGACAAGAAGCGACCTCAACCGAAGGAGTTCTTTCATGAAGCGCCTGCTGCTCGCGGCTGCCTTCTCCGCAGCCTTCACCGCCCCGGCCCTGGCCGATACGCCGCAACACTTAATCGACAGCTCAACTTTGGCGCTGGAAGATTTGATGGGTGGTGCCCAGGGTAACCAGGCGCAGGAATTTTTGCGCAAGGCCCGCGCCGTGGTGGTTTGCCCCAACGTGTTCCGCGCCGGGTTTATTTTTGGCGGTGAGGGTGGTGGCTGCGTGATGAGTGCCCGCACCCCGGATGGCGGTTGGACCAACCCGGCCATTTATTCCATGGGCTCCGGCAGTTTTGGGTTACAGGCCGGGGTGCAAAGCGCTGAGGTGATGATGATCATCATGACCAATGGCGGGCTGAATGCGCTGTTGAATTCGCAATTCAAACTAGGTGCTGATGCCGGCGTTACCTTCGCCACGCTGGGCGCGGGCGTTAGCGGCGGCATGTCCACCGCCGTGGATGCTGATATCATCGGTTTCTCAAAAGCCCAGGGGCTCTATGGCGGCGTCTCGCTCTCCGGCTCCGTGCTTTCCAACAATGCCGGAGCGGAGCAGCAATATTACGGGCAGCAATTAGATGCCCGGCAGATTGTAATGGACGGCCAGGGCAATAATCCAGGTGCCAACCCGCTGCGCGAAACACTCGCCCGTTATGCGGCACCTGCCGGGCTTACCCCGGC
>JAGWIE010000188.1 GCA_028866445.1 Rhodospirillales bacterium
GCCTCCGTCGCCAATTGCCTCTGCGCCAGCCTCACATTCGCCTGCCGGAAATACCATGAGGACCCCGGCGAGTTCTCCGCCACCGTCACCTGCGAAATCGGCCGCAATGAGAAGAAGCGGTTGCGGGTGACCCTGCTCGATGTCCGCATCACGCTTAACGGTCCACCGGAAGCGGTGCCGCATCTGGCCCGCGCGCTGGAGAGTTTCGAAGATTTCTGCACCGTGACCGAAAGCGTTCGCCACGGCATCCAGGTGAATGTGGGCGTGTTTGGGCCGGATGGCGCGAAACTGCACTGACAGGTGGCTTTGAATTCCCCGGCGGGCAGGCTAAACACCCACCAGCATGTCTCCGTAGCTCAGCAGGATAGAGCACCAGATTCCTAATCTGGGGGCCGTGGGTTCGAATCCCGCCGGGGACATACCCCTTTTCCCGGACATCATTTTACCATGCGGATTTTCGCCCAGCGCCTGTTCGATGGTGAACAATTCACCGGCCCCGCCACGGTGGAGATAGCGGGCGGGCGGATCGTTTCCGTTCAACCCGGCGAGGGTGCGGCGGATATACGCCTGGCCCATGGCGTGCTGGGGCCGGGGTTGATTGATCTGCATAATAACGGCGCGTTTGGAGTGGATTGCGCCACAGCCACGCCTGAAGGCTGGGATTGTTTCGTGGCGGGGCTTGCCGCGCGTGGTGTAACCGCCGTGCTGCCCACCATCATCACCGCACCCCTGGCAGAAATCGCCGCCGCCGCCGCGCGGTTGCGCGCCGCCATGGCGCGCCATCCGGGCTTGTTGGGGCTGCATCTGGAAGGGCCTTTCCTAGCTCCCCCTAAGCGCGGCGCGCACCGGGCGGATTGGCTGCGCCTGCCGGATGATGCCGCGCTGGATGAGCTGCTGGCCGGCCCGGTTGCAGAGGTGCTGCGCCTTATCACCCTGGCCCCGGAGCTGCCACACGCTTTGGCGGCCATTACGCGGTTTACCCACGCGGGCATCACTGTTTCGCTTGGCCATACCGCGGCGGATGCAGGGCAAATGCGGGCCGGGGCCGACGCCGGAGCGCGGTTGGTCACGCACCTCTTCAACGCGCAATCTGCTTTGGGTCACCGCGCCCCCGGCGCGCCGGGCGTGGCAATGACAGACCCGCGCCTCTCGCCTTGCATCATCGTGGATGGGGTGCATGTGGACCCGGTGGTGGTTCAGATGGCTTTTGCCGCCTGCCCCCGCGCCATCGCGGTAACGGATTCCATCGCCCTGGCCGGGCTGGAGGCAGGGGCCACTCTGGAATTTGGTGGTGCAACGGCCCTTCTGGGGCCGGATGGTGTGGGGCACCGGGCGGATGGCACCATCGCCGGAGCGGCCATCACGCTGGATGAAGGGCTGCGGCGGATGGTCTCCTTTGGCATTCCGCCGGAGGTGGCACTTGCCGCCGCAACCTCCCGCCCCGCCGCCGCCTTGGGGCTGGATGCCGGGCGGATAAGGCCCGGCGCGCTGGCAGATCTGGTCTGGTGGTCTGATGATTTCCACGCCTTGCAGGTGTGGCAGGCGGGCGTTGCGGCCCCTGCCCGCAAACCGCGCGGCACCGAGGCACCGCGTTTGGAACTTATGGATTTGGAGGAGCGCGGCACGGAAGACATTGTGCGGCTGTTCCTGGGCCAGGAGACATCCGCCTTGCGCGCGCTGAATGCCGCCTCCCCCGCCCTTGCCCGGCTGGTTGATGCCGTGGCTGCGCGCCTGCAAGCAGGCGGGCGGTTGTTTTATGCCGGGGCGGGCACATCCGGGCGGCTGGGGTTTCTGGATGCGGTGGAATGCCGCCCCACTTTCGGCGTGGAGCCTGGATTGATCATTCCGCTGCTGGCAGGCGGGCCAGAAGCATTCATTAAAGCTGCGGAAGGTGCCGAGGATGACGAGGAAGCCGCCAGGATTGCGCTGGAGGAGCACGGCTTTAACGCAGGCGATGCGCTGGTGGGCATCGCCGCCTCTGGCTCCACGCCCTTCACCCTGGCGGCCTTGCGCCATGCCGGAGCATTGGGCGGGCTCACTGGCGCCATCGTGAATAATGGGGGCAGCACGATGGCCAGGGCGGCCGACATCGCGGTGGAGATACTCTCCGGCCCGGAGATCATCGCCGGGTCCACCAGACTTTCCGCCGGCACCGCCGAAAAAATCGCGCTGAACACTTTGTCCTCAGCGGTGATGATCCGCCTCGGCAAAACCTATGGCCCCTTCATGGTGGATATGCGCGCCAGCAATGCAAAGCTGCGCCGCCGCGCCGCGACCATGGTGATGGCGTTAACTGATGTTGATGAGGCGCGGGCAAGCCTTGAACTGGAGGCTTGCGAAATGCATGTTAAGCTAGCTGTGCTGGCCATAAAGCTTGGCCTGCCGCCGGAAACGGCGCGGGAAAAGCTGGCGGCTTCGGGCGGATCGTTGCGGCGGGCTTTACTATAAAGGCCAGAAAATATGATGGGTTTGGCGCGGAAGGCGGACGATTTTATCATCGACCAGGTGCTGCAACCGGGCGTGGACCGGGCCGAGTGGTGGCTGGGGTTACGCATGTTCACCCTGGCGCGCATTTGCACCGGGGCTGGCGCGCTCGCCGGGTTGCTTTGGATAAAATTATTCGACCGTGCCTATTCCTCGGATTTTTTCGAGGACATGCTGTGCCTCGGCATTATGGCGGGCGCTGCCTATGTGCAGATAAACACCCAGCAGGCACGTGGCTCCCGCCGGGCGAACATGGCCCCGGCAGTGCGGCTTACGGGGCTGCTGTGGCGCACACTCTGGCTGCTGGACCTAGTGCTGTTCGTCACGCAATGGCCGCTCCAGGGGCATACGCAGCTTCTCTGGAACTTCGCCTGGACCCTTTTGCTGGTGCTGCCTTACTGGCTGATTTGTTGCCACGAAGCGCCCCCGCGGGAATATCGCCGCGAATTGCGCTACGCCACCATTCCGGTGCGCTGAAACGCGGCTCTAAAACAATGAAGTAGAGGGCGATTCAGACATGAGATGACCCCGCAAAGCGGGTCAAACTCATGTCTGAATCGCCCTCTAGCTTTTGCGGGAGACCGTGAATAACGCGAGTTTTTGCAGCAGCGCCGCGCGCTCACCAAACACATCCAGATGCCCCGCCGCCTGTTCCGCCAGCATCTTCGCCTGGGCGCGGGCGCGTTCCAGCCCCAGAATGCGCACCATCGTGGCCTTACCCGCGGCGGCATCCTTGCCAGCACTTTTGCCCATCTCCTCGGCGGTCGCGGTTTCGTCCAGCACGTCGTCATAAATCTGGAAGGCCGCACCAAGGTCTCGCCCATAAGCCATGATGGCCTGGCGCTGCGGTGCCGGGGCACGGCCCAGAATGGCCCCCGCCTCAGCCGCATATTGAATCAGCCGGCCGGTTTTGAGCGCCTGCAAACGAGTGATCTCCGGGCCTGTGAGGTCTTTACCCTCTGATTCCATGTCGATCATCTGCCCGCCGACCATGCCGCGCATACCCGAAGCCCCAGCCAGCGCCAGTACCAGCTCAATGCGGGCTTCGGGGTCAGCATGGGTGTCTTCCTCGGCCAGCACCTCGAAGGCGCGGGTTTGCAGCGCATCGCCCGCCAGAATGGCGGTGGCCTCATCAAACTTCCGGTGGCAGCTTGGCTGGCCACGGCGCAGATCGTCATCATCCATCGACGGTAAATCGTCATGCACCAGCGAATAGGCGTGCAGCAT
>JAGWIE010000189.1 GCA_028866445.1 Rhodospirillales bacterium
CGTAAATCATCCCCAGCACGCCTATGGGCTGGGCGATGCGGGAGATGCGCAAGCCGTTCGGGCGCGTCCATTCCGCCAGGGTACGGGCAAGGGGGTCGGGCAAATCCGCCACCTCTTCCAGCCCGCGCGCCATGGCCTCAACCCGCGCCGGGTTCAGCAGCAACCTGTCCCCAAAGGCGGGCGTACCTTTAAAATGCGCCATGTCCCGGGCATTCGCGGCCAGAATTACCGGGGCGGCTTCGCGCAGGGCGGCGGCGGCTTCGCGCAAGGCCGCATCCCGCGCGGCTGCTGGCAGCCTGGCCAATGTTGCGGCGGCGGCGCGGGCCTTCTGGCCCATCGCCTCCATGGTGGCGGTAAAATTGGCGGGTTCGGCGTTCATACGCCATATGCTGCCTAGTCCTGGCGGGAAGATCAACAGCGCGGTACAGTATAGCCAGTATGCCTGACCTCTTCGATTCGCTGACGCCCGAGGTTGCAGCCCCGCCCGGCCCGGTGCTGCGCACGTCGCGCCTCACCCTGCGCCCTCTGCATGGGGGCGATGCCGCCTTGTTTCACCGGTTGATTAACGACTGGGATATTTGCCGCCGCGTGCCGGATGCGCCTTTTCCTTACCCGCAAGCCCAGGCGCAAAACTGGATTGCCGCCGCCGCGCGTGACCGTGAGGCAGGCCGCGCCGAGCAATTCGCGATTGAGGAAACCCCATCTGGTGCGCTGGCGGGCTGTGTGGGGCTGAAGCTTTCCAAGGACCATAAATCCGCCGAGCTTGGGTACTGGATAGGCCGGGCGCATTGGCGCCAGGGCTATGCGCTGGAAGCCGTACGCCGCGTGGCTGAATGGGCGTTTGCAAGCCTGCCGATCACGCAGCTTCACGCGGTGGTGGCAGCGGATAACGATGGCTCGCTGGCAGTGCTGCGGCATCTGGGTTTTGAACAAACCGGCAAGGGCCACCGCGTGTTCTCCTGTCGCCCTGGCGAGAAGCTGCCGGTGAAGCATTTCAGCCTGGCGCGGGAGGCCGATGCCCCGAAAACCGCCGGGCCAGCACGGGACGCCGCGACGCTGCTGGTGGTGGCCGCGGCCCTTATCGACGGCCAGGGCCGGGTGCTGCTGGCCCGCAGGCCGGAAGGCAAAAAAATGGCCGGCTTGTGGGAGTTTCCCGGCGGCAAGCTAGAAACAGGCGAAACGCCCGAGGCGGGGCTGGCGCGGGAGCTGCGCGAGGAGCTGGGGCTGGAAACCGACCCCAAGGACTTCGCACCGTTCGTTTTCGCCTCCCATGCGTATGAGAGTTTTCATTTGCTGATGCCGGTGTTTCTCTGCCGCCGTTGGAAGGGCGAACCTCGCGGGCGCGAGGGGCAGAAGCTCGCCTGGGTGGCGCCGCAAGACTTGGCGGAGTACCCCATGCCTGCCGCCGACCGGCCCTTAATTCCCATGCTGCGAGATTTCCTATGAATCCTAGCGCCGCGATTCTCATTATTGGTAACGAGATACTCTCCGGCCGCACCCAGGATGTGAATGTGCAGTTCATCGCCCAGCGCCTGGGTGGGCTTGGCATAAAACTGCAGGAAGTGAGAGTGGTGCCGGATGTGCCAAACCGAATCATAAGCGCAGTTAATGAATTACGCGCTTCCTATAACTTGCTTTTTACAACCGGCGGCATCGGGCCCACCCATGACGACATTACCAGCGAATGCATTGCCGCGGCGTTTGGTGTGCCCTGGGAGCTGCATGAGGAAACCGATCGGGAGATGAAGGAGAAGATGGGCGAGCGTTACAACGCCGCCCGGCAGCGCATGGCCACTATGCCGCGCGGGGCGGTGCCCATACGAAACGAGGCTTCCATCGCGCCCGGTTTTTCCATCGGCAATGTGCATGTGATGGCCGGGGTGCCGCGGATTATGCAGTCCATGATGATGGCGCTGGAGTCCAGCCTGCCGCGCGGCGAGCGGATTGAGATGCGCGCGGTTTACGGGTTGGGGGTGATGGAAGGGGCCATTGCCGAGGGGCTTTCAGCGATTCAGGCGCGGTTTCCAGAATTGGACCTCGGCAGCTATCCGTTCAAGCGCGACGGCGCCTGGGGTGTGGCGCTGGTGGCCAAGGGCACGAATGTGCCCGCTATCGAAGAAGCCACACGGCAGGCGACGGACCTCATCGCCGCGCAAGGTGTTGAGCCGGTGCAGGGCGAACCGCAAAATTAGAGAAAAAATTCTCTTCAGTAGCGGTCTATGCTGTCACTAGCTTGAAAGTATTCCGGATAACGCCGATCCGGTCGATTTCAGTTTCCATGACATCGCCCGGCTTTAAAAATTCAGGAGGGTTGCGCGCGGCACCGATGCCAGACGGGGTGCCGGTTGCGATAATGTCCCCCGGTTCAAGCGTGAGGCCGAGAGAAAGTTCCGCGATGATGCGGGGAATTTTGAAATACATCTGGCTGGTGTTGATGTGTTGTTTCAAAACGCCGTTAATGCGCGTTGAGAGATTTAGGTTGTTGTAGTCGATATCGTCAGCCGCGACGATCCATGGGCCCATGGGGCCGTGGCCATCGAGGCTTTTGCCTTTGAACCATTGTCCGCCATGGTCCATCTGTATATCGCGGGCGGTGGTGTCGTTGATAACGGTGAAGCCAAACACGTAGGGCAGCGCATTAGCCTCGGTTATGTTTTTTCCGCGCTTGCCGATGATGACGGCGAGTTCGCCTTCCCAGTCGACCTTGGTGGAGACAGCTGGGTCGTAGGGCAGGGCAGCGAAGGGGCCGTTAACGGTGTGCGTATCTTTGGTGAAAAACACGGGGTGTTTGGGAAGCGGGGCGGCGGCTTTTTTCGCGGTCAGGCTTTCATTGAAATGTTCGAGGTAGTTCCAACCCACAGCATACACATTGCGGGTGGGGTTCGGGATGGGGGCGAGCAGCGTTACATTTGCAAGTTTCTCGCCGCTGCCCATCGTTGCGAGATGGCGGCAAGCCGCGATGGCCGCTGGGCCGGCTGAGATAAGCGAGACCATGTCAGACGGGTTGAAGTTAAGCTGTGCATTGTTGTGCTTTGCAGCTTTCCCGAGGTCGATAATAATTCCCTCATCGGTTACCGCGCCAACGCGCGGTGCGCCGCCGGAGCTGGGGATAAACGTGGCGAGCCGCAGGGCTGGGCTGTCATCATAGGTAACAGCAGGAACGTTGATGCCTGGCCGTGCTGCAACGGCACGCTTGGCCATGACGGCTGTGGTGGCAATGCCTGAGCCCAGCTTCAGGAATGTACGACGTGTTTCGTTCATGCGCGGTCTCCGTTTTTGCAATCCTGCAGGCTGCTGTCAGGTCAGTCAATGTAGCTGCCATATTTCAAAGGCGAGGTTTGCTCTCGTATGTCGGGCCATTGAATTAGCATAAGCCATTGGAATATATGGGGTCAAATTTCCTATAAATCCTATTGACATACAGACAAAATGTAATGTCTATTGATACGATAGGTATTATAGTAATATGCGGATTGTCTGGAAAGCTGCCTGTTTTTCTGAAAGCCGCCAAAGAAGGAGGCGGTTATGAAGCGTGTTTTGAAGGCATCAGGCATAGTCCTGGGCATAATCAGTGCCGCCGTTGGCGCGGCCGGCGCTCAGCCGGTTGAGCCAGTTGCACCAGGTACCATCCAGGTTCACCTGAACGGGTATCTTCAGTTTCTTTTCGGTACAGTCGGCGGCAATGGCATGTCTGGCGGCTCCTATT
>JAGWIE010000190.1 GCA_028866445.1 Rhodospirillales bacterium
CATGCTCTGGCAGCGGGTAGAAGCGTTCGAAAAACGCCATCTCCTCACCCAGTACGGCTGCAATGTCCGCGCGCGACCAGACATAAAACTTGCCTTCCTCGCCTTCGGAATCCGCATCCTCCGAGGCGGCAAACGCACCTTCCGCGCTCATGTCGCGGGTCAGCCATTCCACGGTTTCCCGTGCCCGTGCCGCATAAAGCGGGCTGGGCCTGTCCGCCTGGGCGAAGGCCAGCATCTCCAGAATCAACGCATTATCGTAGAGCATTTTTTCGAAATGCGGCACCAGCCAGGCATCATCCGTGGCGTAACGCGCATAGCCGCCGCCCAGATGGTCATAAATCCCCCCCTGGCTCATGCGTTCCAGCAGCAGATGCACGGCATCGGCGCAGGCATTATCGCCGCTGCGAAAATATTCATGCCAGAGGAAACGGAACACCGGGATGTTGGGAAATTTCGGCGCGCCGGAAAGCCCGCCTCTTTCCCAATCGATGCTCCGCAAAAACGCTGTGCGCGCGGCTTCAAGCAGTTCCGGCCCCGGCGGATCCCCCGGCCTTGCCGCGGCGGCCTTCGCCAAAGCGGTTTTAACCGTTTCAACCGAGCGGCCAATGCGCCCTTGCTCGTCCTTCCAGGCGTCTGACAAGGCCACCAGCACCTGGGAAAAACTGGGCCGGCCGAAGCCCGGTTTGGGCGGGAAATAAGTGCCGCCCCAGAAAGGAGCACCATCCGGCGTCAGCACCATCGTGAGTGGCCAGCCGCCTTGCTGACCCATGGCGTGCAAAGCGGTCATGTAGGTCTGGTCGATATCCGGGCGCTCTTCGCGGTCCACTTTTATCGAGACGAACCGCGCATTCATCAGCGCCGCCACCTCCTCGCTCTCGAAGCTTTCATGCGCCATCACATGGCACCAATGGCAGGCGGCATAGCCGATGGAGAGCAGCACGGGCACATTACGCGCCTTGGCCTCGGCAAAGGCTTCCTCGCCCCACATGTGCCAATGCACAGGGTTATCCTGGTGCTGGAGAAGATAGGGGGAGGACGAATCCCTCAAGCGGTTCTGCATTTTGTCGGCTCCTGATTACGCGTTAGATAGGCGCGAACGATCAGGAGTAACAGCTTTGGGTGAAGGATTGGCCGGGGACCCGGCGCCGTATTACGAAACGCATGTTTTTGTGTGCAACAACCGCAGGCCGGAAGGCCACCCGCGCGGCGACTGCGCCAGCAAGGGTTCGGAGAAAATCCGTGATTACATGAAAGTGCGGGTAAAGGAGCTGGGCTTGCAGAATATTCGCATCAACCAGTCTGGCTGTTTGGACCGCTGTGAACTTGGCCCCTGCGCTGTCTTCTACCCGGAAGGTGTTTGGTACCGGCTGGATAGTTTCAAAGCGGTGGATGAGGTGATCGAGAAACACCTGCAAAACCATGGCCGTGCCAAGGACTTGATGCTGCCTTGAATGAAAAAGGGCGGTCCCGAGGGACCGCCCTGGCATTTTAAAATTCTTCGTCGGCGACGTAAGAGCCGATGCGCTGAACAAGGTCCGGCTTGGATTTAGCCAGGATAATCCCGTAGACAACCGCAATAACCAGCAGCCCCAGCGACAATGCGGGGTAGAGGTTGAACGGATAAGGCTGGCCGGGTTCCACCAGGCCCCAGAGCGGGAAGCCCATGGCCACCGTACCCACCACCGGCACGATGAGATGTGTAAAGATATTAAAATCTTCCCGGTGATAACGCAGCATATAAACCGGCAGCGCCAGATTGGTGAGCAGATACGTCACGATGACCGGAATGGTGCCGAGCGTGCCGGTATCGCCAAACAATGTCACCGGGTCAATCTTGTCGACCGTGCCGAACACCAACACGATGAGCAATGCCACCACGATATATGTCCACATCGCGGTATGCGGCGTGCGGTGCTGCGGATGGATTTTGCCGAAGAATTGCGGCAGCAGACCCTCACGCGCGGAGGAGAACAAAATGCGCGCCTGCGCGTTGGTGAGGCCGATGAGCGAGGAGAAAATACTGGTGACACCGGCGATGTAAGCGACAATCAAAAGCCCGGCAGCGGAAGCCTTGAACGCATCCACATAAGGCAGCGACGAGGCGATGAGAGACTTCGCGTCGTTATGGAAGGCGGTTTCCGTCGCGAAGGCCAGGAACATGTACAACACGCCGATGGAGACCGTGCCGGTGATGAGTGCGCGCGGCACATTGCGGCGGGGGTTTGTGGTTTCCTCAGCCAGCATCGCCGAGTTTTCCCAGCCGATGAACAGGTAGATTGCCAGCGGGAAGCCAAGCCCGATGCCTTTCCAGCCCCCGGTGACAGAGGAAATGAGGAACGGTGCGGCGGAGATGGAATGGCGGTTTACCACCAGCATGATGACCGCGCCGATGAGCAGCAGCACCAGCTCGAAATAAAAGAAGATCGCCGCCCAGGTGGTGGAAAGCGAAATGCCCCGAGAGACCAGCAGCCCGACCACGGCGGTGGCGATGATGCTGAGCACCTGCCAGGGGATGTTGACGCCCAGGAAGACCTGCAATGTTTGCGCCGCCCAGCCGCCGGAGATGACCACCACCGAGGACGCCGCGATGCAATACCCCACCACCACGAAGATGGAGGCCGCCGCACCGGCCCACGGCCCGAACGACATGCCGATGAAGGTGACGAAAGACCCCGCACTTGGACGGTATTTGGAGAACTGCGCCAGCGTGTTGGTGAGGAACAGAATAACCACCATGGCGACCAGGATGGTTAATGGCGCGCCGACGCCCGCACCTGAGGCGATAAGACCGAAGCCAAAGAAAAAGCTCATCGCCGGGGCGATGTTGGCGAGAGTGGAGGCAATGATCTGTGAAAGACCCAGACTGTCGCGCCGCAGCCTTTCGCCCGAACGAGGAGTTGTGCTCACTGTTATTTTCCTGTCGTTTCTGGTTTTTGCCGTTAACCGACGGGGATAGGCTCTGCCCTTTGCGGCCGTTCGTCAATACGGATTAAATTCCTGCCATTATTTCGTCCATCGGGAAATTTCGATCTCACCTTCCGCCGGGCGGGGCGGCAGCGGCTTGGCCCCGCCTTGCGCGCGCCAGCGTTGCAGCCGCCAGACATAAGCCAGAACCTCGGCGCAGGCCCGGTAAAGGGCGGCGGGAACATGGTCGTCTGGTTCCACATAACGGTAAATGGCGCGGGCGAGCGGCGGGGATTGTACAACAGGAATGCCGTGGGCCCGGGCCCGGGTGATGATCTCCTCGGCCTGCAGCCCCACACCTTTGGCCAGCAATAATGGAGCCCTGTCTCCCCCCCGGCGGTAGCGGATAGCGCAGGCATAATGCGTGGGGTTAGTGACGATCACCGAGGCCTCCGGGATGCGCTGCATCTGCCGGGCGCGGGCGAGCTTGCGCGAAAGCGCGCGCTGACGTGATTTGACATGCGGGTTGCCCGCCGCGTCTTTCATTTCCTCGCGGATTTCAGCGTCTGACATGCGCAGTTTCTGCCGGTGCAGCCAGATTTGTAAGGTGAGGTCGCCCACCGCCAGCAACACCAGCACAACGCAGATGATGGTGAGTGTTTTGAACGCGATGCCAAGCAGAGCGCCGGGCACAGGAAAAGGCAGCATTGCCAGAGACGCGAATTGCGCCCGGCTGAGGAAAATGACGATAAAGCCCGCCCCGCCGATGACCAGGAATTTGAGGATGGATTTGCCGTGC
>JAGWIE010000191.1 GCA_028866445.1 Rhodospirillales bacterium
CTGGCGTGGTGAGCGGCAAGCTTGGCATTATCGGCAATGGCGTGGTGGTGGACCCCAACGCGCTGCTGGCCGAAATTGGCCGCGTGGCGGCCCAAGGCCTTAAAGTGACACCGGAAACATTGCGCATCGCCGAGAACGCGACGCTGATTTTGCCGCTTCACGCGGCGCTGGACGCCGCCCGCGAGGCCGCGCGTGGCGACCGTAAAATCGGCACCACCGGGCGCGGCATCGGCCCCGCTTATGAGGATAAAGTGGCGCGCCGCGCCATTCGCATGTGCGACCTGGCCGAGCCGGAGACGCTTTCCGCCAAGCTGGACGAGTTGCTGCTACACCATAATACGCTGCTGGCGGGCCTAGGGGCCGCGACCTTCAAGAAAGAAGAGTTGCTGGCAAACCTGCTTGAACTCGCACCGAAGCTGCTGCCCTTCGCTGAGCCGGTATGGGAGCGTCTGGCCCTGGCCAAAGCCAAAGGCGAGAAGATTTTGTTCGAGGGCGCGCAGGCGGTGATGCTGGATGTCGATCACGGCACTTATCCGTTCGTGACCTCCTCCAACACTGTCGCCAGCACAGCAGGTGCAGGCAGCGGCATGGGGCCGGAGGCGGCGGGGCGCGTGCTCGGCATTGCCAAGGCCTACACCACCCGCGTTGGTGCCGGGCCATTCCCGACCGAGCTGCATGACGAGATCGGCCAGTTGCTGGGCGAGCGCGGGCATGAATTTGGCACCGTTACGGGCCGCAAGCGCCGCTGCGGCTGGTTTGATGCCGCGATGGTGCGCCAGGCGGTGAAAGTGGGCGGCATCCAGGGCCTGGCATTGACAAAGCTGGACGTGCTGGATGGCTTCAAAGAGCTGAAAATCTGCACCGGCTACACGGTTAACGGCAAACATTACAAATATTTGCCTGCCGCCATGGCGGCCCAGGCGGCGGCACAGCCGGTTTACGAGGTGATGGAAGGCTGGAGCGACAGCACTCAAGGTGCTCGCAGCTGGGCACAGCTCCCCGCCGGGGCCATTAAATATGTGAAGCGCATCGAAGAACTGGTGGAAGCGCCGGTGACTCTGCTTTCCACCAGCCCGGAGCGCGACGACACCATTCTGATGCAGGACCCGTTTGCCGGCTGAGCCGGAAGCCTCCGCGATGAACCCCCTGGACCTGCTGGACAGGCTAGTGGGGCTCATTGCCCGGCTGGGGGTTTCGGAATCCTTCATCCGCTTCGCCATTGTCGGCACGCTGGGGTTTGTGTGGGACACCGGCACGGTTTACCTACTGCGGCCCTTTGTGAATCTTTATATCGCGGGCACGTGCAGCTTTATCGTCGCGGCGACGATAAACTGGATCATCAACCGGCTCTGGACCTTCCGGCATGTGGAGCATGGGGCGGCGCATGTGCAATGGGTAAAATTTCTCGCCGCCAATGCTGTCGGCTTTGTGTTTAACCGTGGCACTTTCTTTCTGCTGGTGGCGTTTTCGCCGGTGGTGGTGAAGCACCCCGTTATCGGCATTGCCGCCGGTTCCGCCGCCGGACTTATTTTCAATTACCTGCTTTCCAAGCGTTTCGTTTTCCGGTAGTTCAATTTAAAGTAATGAAACGTTAACTATTGCAACCAGGAGGCGGTTGCCTGTGGTTGAAATGCGGGCCAATGCAGAGCCTTACGCCGAAGCTTGCTCTAAAAAGCAACCTTACGTTGATTTTTTATCGATGCGGCCTAGCTCAAGCCGGGTTTTACCAGCATTGGATGCGCTGGCCATTCTGGCGCTGCCGCTATTGGGCGCAGCATTGGGGAAGGTTTCGGAAAATCTGCCGCGCTATTTGCTGTTCTGGGTGATATTGGCGGGTTTTTCAGTGGGGCTTGCTGCCTCCCATGGCGGATACGTAGCCAAGGGACGATGGCGCCAAGGTGGCGTTGCCGTGATTTCCTTTCTGGCGACCGCCGCCGCGTTGCTGGGCCTTGCGGTGCTGCTGAATCATCCGGGCATTCTGCTTAAACACTGGACGCTGTTGGACCTTGTGGCCACGCCCGCATTGCTGTTTTTCACCCATGCTGTTCTGCCAGCCCGGGCCGCCACCCCCGCGGCCAGCCCCGGGGCCACGCTGGTGGTGTGCTATGACCACTGCCCGCCAGACCTGGCCTTGGCGCTGGCGGAACAAAAACTGCCTTCGCGGATTGCCGGGGTGCTGTATCTTTCTGCCCTGCGCGAGTTGGGAGCTTGGCCGGAACTGCATGACAGCGCCGAGCTTTTGCGGAATTTTTCCACGCAGATCGTGCAGGATGTGGTGTTCGTCCATCATCCCGCGTTGGAAAGCTTTGACAACGCGCCGGAGCGAGATCTGTTGCAGGAATTGCTGACCTATCCGGCGCGAATCTGGCTGGCTTTCGATGTTTCAGCCAATCTGCCGGAGATGCTGAGGGCCCGCACCGGCGGTTGCAAGCTGGTGCCAGTGGTAACAGATGAGCTTGTAACCTCTAGCCATCTGGTGAAGCGTGGGTTTGATATCGTGGTGGCCGCGCTGTTGATGGTGCTGTGTGCGCCGTTGCTGGCGGTGCTGGCAATGCTGGTTCGGGTTTCCGGCCCAGGCCCGGTGGTATTTCGGCAAAGCCGCGTGGGCGCGCAAGGCCGGCCGTTCACGGTGCTGAAATTCCGTACCATGCGGCATGAACCGGCATTGGCCTTTACCCAGGCTCGCCCGGGTGACGCGCGGGTCACAAGGATTGGCCATTTCCTGCGCCGCACCTCGCTGGATGAGCTGTTGCAACTCGTTAACGTCATCCGCGGCGAGATGTCGCTTGTCGGCCCGCGCCCGCACGCACCGGAGACAACCGTGGAGGGCATCAGCTTCGAGAACGCGCTGAAGCTGTACCGGCTGCGCCACCGGGTGAAGCCCGGCATTACCGGCCTGGCGCAGGTGCGCGGGCTGCGGGGAGAAACACGCAGCTTGCCCGCCCTGGAGCACCGGCTGGCGAGCGACCTTGAATATATTCAGAACTGGTCCGTGGGGCTGGATATCGCGATTCTGCTCCGCACCTTGCCGGTGCCGTTCGGCCAGGCCAATGCCTGCTGAGGCGTGGCACCTGCTGGCCGGGCAACGGCCCGCCCCGGGGGCTTACGACGCGGATATCGTTATTCTTTGTTTAGGGCGGCTGGAGGAAACCAAGTCCGCCATTGCCTCGGCTTTGGCACAGAGAGGCGGATGGTTTCACGTCTCGGTGCTGGATCAAGGCTCTGAACCCGAGATGCTTCGCGAACTCGTCACGTACTTTGGCAAGGCGCGGGGTTTCGCACTTTATGCCGCGGCGGAAAACCGGGGTGTTGCGGCCGGACGCAATGTCCTGGCGGCGTTGGGGCATGGGCGGATTATCGTGGGACTGGATAACGATGCCCGCTTTGCCGATGACTATGTTGTGGCGGGGGCGCTGCGGCGGTTTGAAAAAGCACCGGAGCTTGGCGCCATCGGGTTTGGCATTCTGGCGGCGGACGGGCAGGGGCCGGATTTGACAAGCTGGGGCTACCCCAAGGCGCTGCTGCCGCGCTACCAGGGGCGGTTTGCCGCCACCACTTTCGTGGGGGCAGGCCACGCCATCCGCCGTGCCGCGTGGCAGGCGGTGGGCGGGTATGACGAGAGTTTCTTCTTCACCTGGGAGGAATATGATTTCTGCCTCGCCGCCATCGCGCGCGGGTGGCGGG
>JAGWIE010000192.1 GCA_028866445.1 Rhodospirillales bacterium
AGCGGAGTGTCTGAGGTGAGGATCGCGATTATCGGCGGTGGCTATGTCGGGCTCGTCTCTGGCGCTTGTTTCGCGGAATTCGGCGTATCGGTGGCGGTGGTTGAGGCTGATCCGGCGAAGCGGGAGATCCTGCTCGGCGGCCAAATTCCGATTTACGAGCCGGGGCTAGACAAGCTGGTGACGGATAATGCCGCCGCCGGGCGATTAAGCTTTCCGGTGACGCTGGAAGAAGGCATTGCGGAAGCCGAGGCGATCTTCATCGCGGTGGGCACGCCCACCCGCCGTGGCGATGGCCATGCCGACCTCACTTATGTGTTCGCGGCGGTGGAGCAGGTTTTGCAGGCGCTGGACCACCCTGCGGTAATCGTGACGAAATCTACCGTGCCGGTGGGCACAGGGCGCAAAATTCTGGAAATGGCGCGGAAGTTGCGGCCGGACCTGGCGGTGGAGGTGGCCTCCAACCCGGAATTCCTGCGCGAGGGCAGTGCCATCCCCGATTTCATGCGGCCGGACCGCGTGGTGGTGGGGGCGGAGAGTGAGCGCGCGCGGGAGATTCTGCGACGCCTTTACCGCCCGCTTTACCTGATCGAAACCCCGATCGTGTTCACAGGGTTAGAGACGGCCGAGCTGATTAAATACGCTGCCAATGGTTTTCTCGCGATGAAGATCACCTTCATCAACGAGATGGCGGATTTATGCGAGAAGGTGGGGGCGGATGTGAACGACGTTGCCCGCGGCATTGGGCTGGATGGGCGGATCGGCCGGAAATTTCTGCACGCGGGCCCTGGCTTTGGCGGCTCGTGCTTCCCCAAGGACACGCTGGCGCTGATGCGCATTGCTGAGGAAGCTGAGGCGCCCTCCCGGCTTATTCATGCCGTGGTGGCGGTGAACGATGCCCGCAAGGAGGGGCTGGCGGCGCGGGTGGTGGCGGCTTGCGGCGGAGATGTGCGGGGCAAGGTGGTGGCGGTGCTGGGCTTGGCCTTCAAGCCGGAGACGGATGATATGCGCGAGTCTCCAGCTTTGCCGCTGATCCATGGACTGGTTGCGAGCGGGGCGGAGGTGCGGGCGTTTGACCCGCAGGCGATGCAGGCCGCGAAGCCGTTACTGCCCGAGAGCGTGATGCTGAAGGAGAGCACCGTGGATGCCTTGACCGATGCGGACGCGCTTGTGCTCATCACGGAATGGAACGAGTTCCGGGCGTTAGCGCCCGCCCGCCTGAAGGAGCTTATGCGCGGCAGGGTGGTGGCTGATTTGCGTAATGTTTTTGAACCAGCGCCATTTCACGCTGCCGGCTTTACGTATGTGGGGATTGGACGGCCCGCGCCATGATCCTGGATTTTTTTTCTGACACCATGCCGCGAGGACCGAAGTTTTGAACGCCGTTCATACGCAGTATCCGGATTTCGCCAACCCCGAGTTGCTTGATAAAATTCCCCTTGCCGCCAGAACCATTCTGGACGTGGGCTGCGCGCAGGGCGCGTTGGGGGCCGATTACTTGCGGCGCAACCCCGCCTGCCGGGTGCTGGGCATAGAGATGGATGAGGCCGCCGCTGCCCATGCGCGCCAGCGGCTTTCGGAAGTGTTCGTGGGCGATGTGGAAAAAACCCCGATGCCTTTCGAGGTTCCGGACGGGATTGACTGCATTGTTTACGGCGATGTGCTGGAGCATCTCACCGACCCATGGGCGGTGCTGAAGGAGCACGCGAAATATCTCTCCCCCCAAGGCACAGTGCTGGTGTGTATGCCCAATGTCGAACATTGGAGCTTCGCGGCCCGGCTGCTGACGGGCAGTTTCGACTATGAAGACCAGGGGTTGTTCGACCGCACGCATCTGCGCTGGTTCACCCCGCGCACCATGGCGCGGGCGTTGACGGAGGCTGGGCTTGTGCTTGCAGATGCCGCCCCCCGCCCGATCGCCACGGATAAGGCGGAACAATTCGTCGCGCTGCTCACCCCTGCCTTGCAGGCGCTGGGCGTGGACCCGCAGGAATATCTCAACCGGTCCATCCCGTTGCAGGTGATCTGGCGGGCGCGCAAAACAGACGTCCAACGCATGGAGCTGGCGGCGACGATGCTCGCACCGCAGGGTGGCGTTTCCGATGTGCGGGTGGTGGAGCCATTGCGCGCCATGCGTTCGGAGAGCTCGATTTATACCAACCTCGTTGCCGAGGCGGCGCTGAAGCCGCAACTTGGCGATGCCCCGCGCATTGCGGTTTTGCACAGGCCATTATTGCTGGGCGAGAGCGGCCTGGCCCGGGTACGCGCATTGCTGGAACAAGATTATGTTGTCGTCAGTGAGTTCGACGATCACCCGATGTTCATGGAAGAGCGCGGGGTGAATCTGGGCGAGTTGCTCACCTTCCGTGGCGTGCACGCGGTGCAGACCAGCACGCCGGCTTTGGCCAATGCCCTGCTGGCGGATAATCCGGAAGTGGCGGTGTTTCCCAATGGTGTGTTCGAGCTGCCGCCGGTGCGCAATTTTCAAAGCATGGAGCATCTCACACTGTTTTTCGGTGCGCTGAACCGGCAGAACGATTGGGCGCCGTTGATGCCGGTGCTGAACGAGGTTTCCCGCGCCGTGGGCGACCGCCTGCGCTTTCGGGTGGTTTATGACGAAGCGTTTTTCAACACGCTGGAAACACCGCATAAAAGCTTCGAGCCCGCGATGGTGGATTATGCTGGCTATATGCGTGAGCTGGGCGGGGCGGATATCAGCTTCATGCCGCTTGAGGACAACGCCTTCAACCGCGCCAAATCCGATTTGAAATTCATCGAGGCCGGGGCCGCGCGTGTGTGCGCGCTGGCGAGCAATGTGGTTTATGGCAGCGCCGTTCAAGATGGCAAAACCGGCGTGCTGTTCAACGGTCCCGCGGAATTGCGCGCGGCTTTGCTGCGGCTGCTGGCCTACCCTGAGGCAACGCGGCGCATGGCCGATGCGGCGCGGGGTTATGTGGCCCAGAACCGGATGCTGGCTTACCAAGTGGCGGCGCGGGCGGATTGGTATCGCGCCCTTTGGGAGCGGCGGGTTGAATTGAACGTGGCGCTGAAGCAGCGCGTGCCGGAGTTGTTTGCCTGATGAACCTGCCCGGCGCAAAGCTCCGCCTGACGAGCCAATGCGAGGCCGAGTGGCTGACGTGTGCGGCGGCCGAGGCCACCTGCCCGAATTGCGGGCACCAGGGCCGCATGGCGGAGCTGATCGACGTTGATTATGACCTGCTAGGCACCACAGGCCATTACCGGGTGAGGCTGTGCCCGCATTGCGCCGTGCGGTTCACCAGCGTGCTGGGCACGGTGGATTATGAAGGCGATGAGCTGGTTGAGATCGGCTGGCCTGCCTATTACGCACAGATGGGCGCCGGGATCTGGCCGATTTCTGATCCGCTGACGCGAATTGCCAAGCTCTCCGGGGCGAAGGCGTTGGAGATTGGCGGGGCCTACGGGTTCGGGTTGGATTTCTGCGTGAATGCCAAGGGTTGGCGGGGCGTGGGGTATGACCCTTCGCCGCTAACCAAAATTGGTGCGCGGGAGCTGGGGCTGGACATCCGCCAGGGCTATTTCACCGAGGACACGCTGAGCGACGGGCCGTGGGACGTCATCATCTCAACCGAGGTGATTGAACATTTGAGCGAGCCGCCTGCGTTTTTGCGGTTGATGCGCCGGGCGATTGC
>JAGWIE010000193.1 GCA_028866445.1 Rhodospirillales bacterium
GCCGAGCGGATCGGTATGGAGGCGGTGAAGACGGAGTTGCAGAACCGCGCCTTCGCCGAAATTGAGCCTGAGGCCTACGACACGATCCAGACGCGCCTGAACTTTCTGCGCGGGCAGGGCGCTGATGTTATTGAGGAAGTGCGCCGTGAGCTGAGCCGGGTTTGCACGGATGCCGGGGTGAGTGCGGCGGAAATATCTGGCCGTGAAAAATCGCCTTATTCCATCTGGCAGAAGATGAAGCGGCGGAATGTGGCGTTCGAGCAACTCTCGGACATCATGGCCTTCCGCGTTATCGTTCCCTCCCGGGGCGAGTGCTATGTGGCGCTGGGCGCCATCCACGCGGCGTTTCCGGTCATCGCTGGCCGGTTTAAGGATTATATTTCAACGCCTAAGAGCAATGGCTACCAGTCACTGCATTCCGGCGTGACGCTGCGCCAACCAAGAAACCAAAAAATCGAGATCCAGATACGCACGCCGGATATGCAGGCGGTGGCCGAAGCTGGGGTGGCCGCGCATTGGCTCTACAAGCAGGACGACGCTTCGCCGGGCGATGTAAAGCAGTTCGGCTGGGTGAAGGACCTGCTGGAAATTCTTGATAATTCCGCTGCACCCGATGAGTTTCTTGAGAATACAAAGCTGGAGCTCTACCAGGACCAGGTGTTCTGCTTTTCGCCCAAGGGGCAGCTTATTCAGTTGCCGCGTGGTGCCACCTCGGTTGATTTCGCCTATGCGGTGCATAGCCAGATTGGCGATACCTGTGTGGGCGCGCGCATCAACGGCAAGTTGATGCCGCTGAGATATGAGTTACAGAACGGCGACCAGGTGGAGATTTTAACCGCCCGCGGTGGCACGCCCAGCCCTGCCTGGGAGCGGTTTGTGGTGACCGGCAAGGCACGGGCGCGTATTCGCCGGTTTTTGGCGCAGCAAATGCGCGACCAGCACCGTGATGCTGGAAAATCCATGCTGATGAAGGCCTTCCGGCAGGATGGCGTGGACGGTTCTGAAAAAATCCTGGAGCCGGTTGCGAAGCAGTTTAAACAATCAAGCGTTGACGATCTTTATGTGGCTGTCGCAACCGGGGTGGTTGGACCAAAGGATGTGGTGAACACGGCCTATCCAGAACTGAAGGAGGCGCGGGCACCCCGTATGCTGCCGGCCTTCATGGGTGGCGCGCTTTCGGCGCGCTCACCGCGAAACACGCCACGCGCCGATGCGGGAAGCCCCATCACCGGGTTGGTTGCGGGCATGGATGTGCATTACGCGGGGTGTTGCCATCCATTACCTGGAGATAAAATCGTTGGCATTGTTACCACCGGCAAGCCGATTACCATCCACGCGAAGGACTGCGCACAGCTTGACCAATATGCGGCGACGCCTGAGCGTTTTATCGATGTGGATTGGAATGAGGAAGCGCGACCCAATGCTAAGACGCAGACATTTACGGGCCGGGTGAGTGTAATCGCCAGCAACGCACCGGGCGCGCTGGCGGCTTTAGCCAATGCGGTTGCCAAACAGGAGGGTGCGATCTCCAATTTAAAGATTGTTCACCGGCAGCAGGATTTTTTTGAGGCACTGGTGGATATCGAAGTGCACGACACCAGGCATTTGAACCAGGTGATCGCTGGCTTACGAGCTGCGAGCGGCATCGCCCAGGTGGAGCGGGCACGAAATTGACCGCGGGTATGATCATCGGCTTGGGGACCGACCTATGCGATATTAGGCGTGTGGAGCAGGTGCTGGCCAAGCATGGCGACCGGTTCACCATGCGGGTGTTTTCCGAGATTGAGCGGGCGCGCAGTGAAAGGCGGCAGCATTTCAGGGCATCGAGCTATGCCAAACGTTTTGCCGCCAAGGAGGCCTGCGCGAAAGCTTTGGGGACCGGATTTTCGCGCGGTGTGTTCATGTCGGATTTGAGTGTGGTGAATCTGGCCAGCGGCCAGCCGACAATGGAACTTTCCGGTGGAGCACTGGAAAGGCTGCGGGAACTGACGCCAGCGGGGTTTGAGGCGCGCGTGTTTGTTTCATTGACGGACGAGTACCCCTACGCATATGCGCAGGTGATCATTTCAGCGGTTTCAGGGCCACAGCCAGAGTAGGATCAGCCGGGCAATACCGCTCGTCCGTTACCGTCACGCCGAAGCGCAGCGTGAGCGCTGATCATATCCATGGTGAGGTGGCCGTATAGATGGGGAAATAAATCACCGCCGCGCGAGGTTTCCCATTTCAGGGCGTTGCCCAATTGTTTCAAAGGGATGGCGGCGATCACTAACCCCGTCTGGCACGAAAAGTGTCGGGCTAGGGTATCGTCTAGCTGTTCCGCGGTAGAGAGGTGGATGTAGCCGTCTGCGATATCTACCGGCGCGCCTTTAAAGTCTCCGGCACACAAACTGAGGAACTGAGGTTGGGTGAGAATTTTATAGGCAAACTCGTGGATCATGTGGCTTCATCCTGGGAATGTGAATAAGCGGCATTTAGCGGAATATGGCCTGTGCGGCAGCCCCGCGCATGGCGGCTGCGCAGCCGCTTCATGCCTGCTAGCCACGCCGCCGAGAGAAAATGCTTTTCAAGACTGTTTAAAATTGTAAACTGCATTCAAATAATTTGGAGTATCAGCCAATGAGCGCCGCGGTCCGTCCAAGTAACGATCCATTATTTCATCACTGGATGCCTTTTACGGCTAATCGGCAATTTCAGGAGCAGCCACGCCTTATCGCGCGTGCCGAAGGTGTTTATTATTATAATACTCAGGGCGAAAAGCTGTTGGATGGCTCATCCGGGCTTTACTGCATTCCATTAGGGCATGGCCGCCGGGAAATCCGCGAGGCCGTGGCCAAGCAGATGGAGGAGCTGGATTATGCACCGCCCTTCCAGTACGGCGTGCCAACGGCCTTCCGCCTTGCCACCGAGGTGGCCCAGATGCTGCCGGACGGCATTAACCGCGTGTTTTTTGGCGGGTCAGGGTCCGAGGCTGCCGATACGGCGCTGAAGATGGCTCTGGCCTATCATCGTGCGCGCGGTGACGCGCAGCGCGTGCGCTTCATTGGCCGTGAGCGCGGATATCATGGCGTGAATTTGGGCGGTATGTCCGTTGGTGGCATGGTGGCCAACCGTAAGGCGTTTGGCACCGGGCTGCCGGGTGTTTCGCATATGCGCCACACTCATATTAAGGAAAACTACTTTCAGATGGGCGAGGGCGAGCATGGCGCCGACCTCGCTGATGACCTGGAGCGGTTTGTGAATCTGCATGGCGCCGATACCATCGCCGCCTGCATTGTAGAGCCGATTGCAGGCTCTACGGGTATTCTGGTGCCGCCTAAGGGCTATCTCAAGCGCCTGCGCGAGCTGTGCACCAAGCACGGCATATTGTTGATTTTCGATGAGGTTATCACCGGTTTTGGCCGCACGGGCGAGGCTTTTGCCTCCCAAACCTTTGATGTTACGCCGGATATTATCACCATGGCCAAGGCGCTAACCAACGGCTCCATCCCGATGGCGGCGGTGGCGGTGAAGGGCGAGATACAGCAAGCTATCTTTGACTCAGCACCAGAGAACAGCGTTGAGCTGTTCCATGGTTATACCTATTCCGCGCATCCGGCAGCCTGTGCGGCGGCATTGGCGACGCTGAAGATTTTCCGCGAAGAGGATACATTCAGCCGCGTGAAGGCGCT
>JAGWIE010000194.1 GCA_028866445.1 Rhodospirillales bacterium
GCCATTCTGCTCATTATCCTGGTGCCGCTGCTGTTTCATCTGGCCATCATGGCAAGCCGACACGTTCCCGTTGCGCTCACCGCTGGGGGTTTGTTCAAGCTCAGCTTCGTAACGGCCGCCGCGCTGATGCATTGGGTGCTTTATGCAACCCTGCTTACAAGCTTTGCGCTCACGTTGCGGCGCGGGCACACGCCGCTCATCACCGCCATGGCCTACAAGCTGCATGGGGCGGATATTCCCACAGAGCTGATTGTTTATACCCGCCGCGTTACCGTCGCCTGGTCCTGTTTCTTCGCGGCACAGCTTACGACCTCGGTGCTGCTGTTCTGCTTCGCGCCGCTCACCGCCTGGTCATTTTTTGTGAATGTACTGGATATTCCGTTGGTGGTGGCTATGTATGCGGCCGAATACGCCGTGCGCATCCGCGTGTTGCGAGACCCGCCACGCCACTCCTTCGCGACGATTTTTGAAATGGTGAACGACTGCGCGAAGAACCGCGCCCCTGCCCCCAGCTTGGACTGACCGACTATGATGGACAGCACCGCCTCCGCTGGACGGCTTTACGAAGTGTTGAGCCACCGGAGTGAGGAAATTATTGCCTTCGGGCCGGGGGGAGGCATCACCGCCGCGCGCTTCCGGCGCGATGTGGCCGCATTGGCCGCCATGCTGCCGGAGGCCGGGTTTCTGGTGAACCTATGCGCCAACCGCTATCGCTTCATGGTGGGGTTCGCCGCCGCGCTGCTGCGCGGGCAGGTCAGCCTAATGCCCTCCGCCGCCACACCGGCCATATTACAAGATCTGGCAGAGGAATATCCCAGCCTTTACGCGCTGACGGACGGCGAGGCACCGGCGGTTCCTCACCTGCCCTTCCCCGCCACCTTGCCGGATGCCGAGGAAGCGAACCTCACCATTCCCGGTGCGCAGCCCGCCGTGGTGCTTTTTACCTCAGGTTCCACCGGTAAGCCCAAGCCCGTTACAAAAAGCTGGGCCGTGCTGGTGCAAAGTGCGCGCACCGCCGGGGCGCGGCTGGAGGCCGGCGCCATGCGCGGGGGCTGCATTGTCGGCACCGTGCCGCACCAGCATTCCTACGGGTTAGAATCCGTTATTACGTTGGCCTGGCAGCACGGGCTGGCGGTTTTTACCGGCACCCCGCTTTTTCCCGCCGATATACGGGCGGCGCTGCAAACCACCCTGCAACCAAGCCTGCTGGTGACAACGCCTGTGCATCTGCGCGCCCTCACCGCAGACCCAGGCGAGATGCCCGGGCTGGCGATGCTGCTTTGCGCCACAGCGCCGCTGCCGCCCGCTTTAGCGGAGGCGGCAGAAGCTGTTTTCCACGCCCCGCTGCTGGAAATTTATGGCTGTACCGAAGCCGGGCAAATCGCCACTCGCCGCCCCACCCAGGAGAGCGACTGGCATTGCTTCGATGCCGTGCGGCTGCACCGCGACAATGCCGGCTGGTGGGCGCAAGGTGCCGCCGTGGAAGGCGTTGCCCCGGTTCAAGACGACATTGAGCTGATTGGAGATGCGCATTTCCGCCTTGGCGGCCGCGTGGCGGATCTGGTGAACATCGCGGGCAAACGTAGCTCCCTTTCTTATCTCAACCACCAGCTTCTCGCTATTCCCGGCGTGAAGGACGGTACTTTCCTGATGGAAGAGGACGAAGCCCATGCTGTGCCTCGGCTGAAAGCCCTGGTCGTCGCCCCCAGCCTCACGACGGCGGAGATTCTGCTGGCCTTGCGCGATCGGTTGGACCCTGCCTTTTTGCCACGCCCGCTGGTGCTGGTGGAAAGCCTGCCACGCAATAGTCTCGGCAAGCTGCTGCGGGCGGAGATGCTGGCCCTGGCCGCACGGCGCACGCCCGCATGAGCACGCAGACGCAGCTTCTTTGCATTCCGGCTACGCACCCCACTGCGGCGCTGCATTTTCCCAACCTACCAATTGTGCCAGGCGCCCTGCTGCTGGATGAAATTGCTGCGCGCATCGCCGGGGCTGCGCCCTTGCGGTTTCGGGCGGTGAAATTTATCGCCCCCATCCGCCATGGTGAAGCGCTGGCGCTGAGCTGGCACGCGCAAGGCAAGCTCAACAGCTTCGCGCTGAACCGCGTTGGCGAAACCGCGCCTTTGCTCACCGGCACGCTGGAGATTTTGGCATGAGCGGCCGTTCCAGCCCCGCCGGCGCGCAGGAATGGGCAGCGCGGCCAGAGCGCGGCTCGCTGACCAGCATCAAAATTGGCGTTTGGATCGCGTTGCGGCTTGGGCGGCGGCTGGCGCAGTTTTTCCTGTACCCTGTGTGCCTTTATTTCCTGCTCTCCTCGCCAGCGGCGCTGCGAGCCTCGCGCGACTATCTCGGCCGGGTGCTGGGGCGGCGCGCGGGCTGGAGGGATTGTTACCGGCATTTTCTCACCTTTGGCTCCTGCGTGCTGGACCGTGTGTTTTTGCTGAACGAGCAGGATTATTGGTTTGATATCACCGTCACCGGGGACGATTTGCTACGGCAGATCGACCAGCAAGGTGGCGGCTGCCTGCTCTTTGGCGCGCATTTCGGCAGTTTTGAGGCTGCCCGCACCATCCGCCGCCGCTACCGGGAGCTGCCGGTGAGCCTGTTGATGTATGAGGAGAACGCCCAGAAAATCCGTGCCGCGCTGGGGGCCATCAACCCGCGTTTGGAAACCGAGGTGATCGGGCTGGGGCGGCTGGATTCACTCATCACCTTGGCGGAACGGCTGCGGGCGGGGCATTTCGTCGGCGTATTGGCGGACCGCAACCCGGATGGGCGGGACATGGTGCGCCTGCCATTTCTTGGCGCCGAGGCCGCTTTTCCGCAGGGGCCGTTTAAAGTGGCGATGATGCTGGGGCAGCCCGTGGTGATGATGGCGGGGATTTATCATGGCAAGGGCCGTTACGAGGTGCGGTTTGAGCTTCTGGCCCCGGCGCGGGAGCGCCGCCCCGCGGACCCGAAAGCCTGGATGGACGAGACCATGCGCCTTTATGTGGCAAAGCTTGAGGCCATGTGCCGGGAAGCCCCGTATAACTGGTTCAATTTCTACGCGTTCTGGGCTTAAAATGCGTCGCTTCCTGGCCATAGGCTGGCTTGTGCTGCTTTGCGCGCAAACCGCTCCCGGTTTCACCCTGCCGGGGCTGATGGCGCAGTTGGCTGAGGTGCGCGCCGCTTCCGCCAGGTTTACCGAAACCAAGAGCCTGGCTTTGCTCACCACCACCCTGCAAAGCAGCGGCACGCTGGATTACAAAGCCCCGGATTACGTGCGCAAAACCACCACCACACCCGCGCCGCAGAATTTTCTGCTGCAAAACGGCATTGTAACACTAACCACAAACGGCCAGACCCAGCATTTCACCCTGGCCCAGGCCCCGCAACTGGCCGGGCTGGTGGAGGGCGTGCGCGCCACATTGGCCGGAGACCTGCCCGCTTTACGGCGATATTATAATCTCTCGCTCAGCGGCGGGCCGGAGCATTGGCAATTGCTGCTTCACCCGCGAGACCCGGCTTTGGCAAAAATGCTGGCCTGGATGAGCATTACCGGCAGCGGCGATACAATCACTGAAATCGACAGCGCCGACGCCAAGGGTGGGACAACCAGAATGCAGGTGCGTGAAACCATCCAGAATGCGCCGTAAGCTCTGGCCTCTCTGGTTATGGCTGGCGG
>JAGWIE010000195.1 GCA_028866445.1 Rhodospirillales bacterium
ACACCAAGCTTCGCCGGGGTTTCCTTCGACGCATTGGATAAGCTGGGTTCCATTCAGTGGCCTTGCAACGATGCGGCACCCACCGGTACGCCGGTGATGCATATCGACGGCTTCGTGCGTGGCCGTGGCAAGTTCATCATCTCGGATTATGTGCCGACCGATGAGAAGACCGGCCCGCGCTTCCCGCTGCTGCTCACCACCGGCCGCATCCTCTCGCAGTATAACGTTGGCGCGCAAACACGGCGCACCGAGAATTCCGCCTGGCATGCGGAGGATGTGCTGGAAATCCATCCGTTTGACGCGGAGCAGCGCGGCGTGAAGGATGGTAGCTGGGTTAAGCTGGCCAGCCGTGCTGGCGAGACCTCCCTGCGTGCCAAAATCACGGACCGGGTGGCACCTGGGGTGGTTTACACCACGTTCCACCATCCGCTCACCCAGGCCAACGTCATCACCACGGATTATTCCGACTGGGCGACAAACTGCCCGGAATATAAAGTGACGGCGGTGCAGATCTCGCTCTCCAACGGTCCCACCGAGTGGCAGAACGAATATAACGCGCATAGTGCGCAGGCTCGCCGGATTGTTCCGCCTGTCGCGGCAGAATAAGCTAGGCTAAGTTCTCTCCGCCGTGGCCCTGGGCTGCGGCGGAGACCGGTTTACGCGCCTTAGGCGCGCCATTCAAAGGCATATACTTAATGTCACACGGCACTTTAGACAGACTCGTCTACATGGCGAACCAGATCAGTAAAGCGTTTGCACACGACCCCGAAGACAAGGCGGTTGGTGAAATTAGCAATCACCTCAAGAAATTCTGGGAAAAGCGTATGCTGGCTCAGATTTTTGCGCATCTCGACGCCGGGGGTGATGGGTTAGATGCGTTGGCAAAAAAGGCGGTTGCCTCTTTGCAGCGTGAAACCCAATCCGCCTGACGTAACCCCAAACATGCTGCCGTAAATCGGCGGCGTTATAAACGACAGAAACGCGATGCTCATGTAGTGGGCATCGCGTTTTGCGTTTTGTTTTGAGCAATGCTCAAAACTGCAAGAATTCTGTCATGCTTTGCTCACAAAAATCACCGTAAAGCATTGGTGCGAGTTTTCGGTTCAGTGCGGTGTTCGCACGGGGCTGAACTCGTTCCACCCCCTACGAGGTCATTCATAATGAGATTTTTTGGACCGGTCAGCTTGTCAGCTTTGTTTCTAGCGGCTGCAATTCCTGCTGCTCAGGCGGCATCTCCGCTTTACAGCTTAGCGGCAACCGTACCATTGGGCGGTGGGGCGCATTGGGATTACCTGCATTATCACGCCGCGACCGGGCAGTTGTTTATTGCGCATGGCAAAACAGTTTCGGTGGTCGATACCGCCACGAACAAGTTGCAGGGCGACATCACCGGGCTGGACGATACCCATGGTATCACCTTCGACCCTGCCACAGGGCTGGGCTATACAGATAGTTCCGGCACACAAACCTTGTCGGTGTTTAATCCCACTACGCTGAAGGTAGAGAAAACTCTGCCCTCTCTGGACGATACCGATGGCATGGTGTTCGACCCCGCCTCCAAGAAAATTTTCGTTGCCGCCGGCGATTCTGCTGCCGTGCTGGCGCTGGACCCTGCAAACGATGCGGAGATGAAGATCCCGCTCGGCGGGGCGCCGGAATTTCTGGCCGTAAACGGGAAGGGCCAGCTTTTCGTCGCGTTGAACGACAAGAATGAGATGGCGGAAGTAGACACAAATACCGGGCAGGTTACCGCAAATTGGCCCTTGCCGGGCTGCGAAGCACCAACCGGTATGGCGATCGATCCGGAGTCGCAGCGTGTGTTCGCAAGCTGCCAAAACGGCAAGCTTGTTGTGGTTAACACGATGACTGGCAAGGAAGTGGCGTTGCTGCCAATTGGCAAGGGCTCAGACAGTGCGGCTTTCGATGCCACGCGCCACCTTGTTTTCAGTGCCAACAGCACCGGGACACTCTCGATTATTCATGAGGCCAGCGCTAACCATTACGAGGTTTTATCATCGGTGAAGACCCGTATTGGGGCACGCACCATGGCGGTGAACGAAACGAATGGGGATGTTTATCTGGTTGCCGCGAAACCCGAAGGTAAGGGTGTGGTGAAGCATCCTGGTTTCGCGCCGCGCTATAAGTTCGAGCCCGGCACGTTGACCTTGTTGGTTTATCACCCAGCAAGCTGAAATAGCTGTTTTGAAAACAGCCAGCCTTTCCCGGGGGCTGGCTTAATGTTCGGATATTGGCTGCGCGGGGGGCTTCACCTGCCGCAGGAACGGCGAAAGGCACACCGCAATGGCAAAGGCCAAAGCGATGGCGCAGAAGGCATCCGCGTAAGCCATTGTTTCCGCCTGGGCATAAGCCAGCTTCCAAAGCTGTTGCAGAGCCGCCGGCGTACCGCCGAAACTTCCTGCCAGCTGCTGCAAAGTTACCGGCACCTGTGCGCGGGCCATGGTGAGGTTGGAAGCCAGTACCATGAAGTGGAAATTCGTTCGGTCATTCAGCACAGCGCCGCAAAGTGCTATGCCCACCGCGCCGCCAAGATTGCGCATCATGTTGAACAACCCGCTGGCATATTTCAGCCGTTCCGGCGGTAGGCTGCCCAGCCCAAGCGTCACCGTGGGCGCCACGCAGAACACCTGAGGAAAGCCACGTAGAATTTGCGGCAGCAACAATTGCTGCCAGCCCCATTCGCTGGTGATGAACGAGAAGCTCCACATGCCAAGCCCGAAACAGATGAGCCCCGCCATCATCACCCAGCGCAGGTCGAAACGTTTGGCGAACATGATGTAAACAGGCACACCGGCGACCGAGGCGATGCCAGTTGAAAAAATCGCAACGCCTGTCTGCCAGGCGGAAAACCCCCGGACATAACCAAGGAATAACGGCGTTAAGTAAATCGTAGCGAACATGCCGATGCCGACAACAAAGGAAACTATACAGCCGATGGTGAAATTAGAATTGAGGAATGCCCGGAAATCCACCACCGGATTCTTCACCATCAGGCAACGTATAAGAAATGTGCTGAGGGAAATACCCGCGATCCAGGCACAACGGGTGATCGTCGTGTCATCAAACCAGTTCCAGCGTGAACCTTCCTCAAGAAAATACTCCAGCGTGCCAAGCCCCAGAGCCATCAGCGCGATACCCAGATAATCGGCTTCGCGCAGCAGTTTTACCTCAGGTTTGTCAATATCCACCAGCAGCGCCACGAAAATCGTTACCAGCAGGCCAGGGATGAAATTGATGTAGAACAGCCAATGCCAGTTCAGTGCATCGGTGATGTATCCGCCTATCACCGGCCCCAAAGTGGGGGCGATGGAAGCGATGGTGCCGATAACCGCGGCGGCATAAACCCGCTTCTGACCCTGGAAATAATGGAAGGATGAGGTGAAAACTGTTGGTATCATAGAGGCACCGAGCAGCCCTTGCAGCGCGCGGAAGACGATCATGCTCTCGATATTCCAGGCCAGGCCGCAGAGCATACTGGTGAGTGTGAACCCAGCGGCGGAGGCGGTGAACAGCCAGCGTGTGGAAAACACCCGCGTCAGCCAGCCAGAAAGCGGAATCACGATGATCTCGGCTATGAGATACGCCGTTTGCACCCAGCCGATTTCATCCTGCGCCGCGGAAAGCCCACCGCCGATATCTTG
>JAGWIE010000196.1 GCA_028866445.1 Rhodospirillales bacterium
GTTTGGCGCGCATGAGCCTATTCAACCATTTCGCATCCTGGCTCATCGCCCGCAGTGAACGCCGTTCACCGGATTTCGTCATCGGCAAGGGGTGTGCTGAATGAACAGCTTTACATCCCTTCACCTTCGCACCGCACACCGCCCGCATTTGCACCATCTCGAGGCTGAAAAAATCACCCTGGATCATTTTGAGGAAGAGGTGCGTGGCATTGCCCGAAATGCTGATGTCGTCGTCGTTACCCACCACGGCCGCGTATTCACGTTACTCGCCAACGGCCGCCCTATTCGCTGAACCTTTCACCCAAGCCAAAAGGATTTTTTAATGGCAAACTCTCGACCATTCATGGATTTCATCCGTGAACAACGCAATGGCGTTCTGCACGACGAGCTGAGCGACGCGCTGCAGGAAGCCGTTGCCGCCGTGATGAACGAAGGCGGCACCGCGACCCTCACCCTCAAGATCACCGTGAAATCCGCCGATGCCGGCGAAGGCGCGTTGATGGTGAAGGATGACATCATCACCAAACTGCCGAAGCAGAAAGCCTCCGGCAGCATCTTCTTCGCTTCGCCGGAAAACAACCTCATCCGCGAAGATCCCAAGCAGCACAAACTGCCGCTGCAAGAGATCAAGCGCCAATCAGACCCGCGCGATATCGCGTCGGCTTAACCCCCAAACAATACAAGGCTTCACCACATGACCGAAAAACAAGACTTTTCCGAAATCATCAAATTGGCGCAAGAGGCTGTTCAACCCTTCACCTTGTCGCAAGACACTTCACTCGTCGTGCTACCCGGCACCGACAACCGCGCGCCACAGATCGTCGACCTCGATCAATTCGGCCGCCTCGCCGCACCCCGTCGCAAACGCGGCATCATCACCGTGTTCAACGTCCCTTCGCTGAACAGCTGGATCTTCCACAACAAAGACGCTGGCACCGTCACCATCTATTGTGATTCCAACCCCATCAACCCCAAGATCGTCGCTGTTCTGAACGATAACGGGCAGGATGGTCCCGGCCATCGAGACTTCGCCGTGAAAGTCGAATTTCGCCACACACCAGAATGGAAAAAGTGGAACGAGCTGAACGGCAAGATGCTGCCGCAGGTCGAGTTCGCCGAATTCATCGAAGAGAACATGGCGGATATCTTCGACCCGCCCGGCGCCGACATGCTTGAGATCGCCAGCTACCTGCAGGCTGTCCGCAATGTGGACTTCAAGAGCCAGGTGGACCTTTCCAATGGCGCGCTGCGTTTCACCCATGCCGAGGATATGAACGCCACAGTGAAGGCCGGCCAGGTGGCCGTGCCGCAGCAATTCACCCTCGCCATCGCGCCCATCCAGGGCGGCCAGCGCTTCAAAATCCCCGCCCGCTTCCGGTACCGCATCATCGACGGCAAGCTGAAACTCGGTTTCAAACTGCTCCGCATCGAGGATGTGATGGCCGAGGTTTTCGAAGGCGCCGTCAACGACATCGTGCGCCCCGGCGAAGACGCTGACTGGAAGCTCTGCCTCATCGAAGGCTCCCCCAACATCACAGGCCTGTAAAGGCCGGTTTCCCTCCCCACTCAGCCTGGAGCAACCCATGCCCTTCCCATCCAAGATCACCGAGGAGGTGCTGCAAACCGTAAGGCAGCACCTCGCGGAAAACCCCAAATTTGACCAAAAGGCTCTCGCTGTTCAGCTGGGCATTAACCGCGGCACCCTCGCCAAAGCCGTTATGCAAGCCCAGGCCGAAACCGCTGCTCCAGCTACTACTGCACAGGGCGCCGGCATGACGCAGGCCATCGCTTTTGATGATATCGTCATCTCCGGCTTCAACCCGCGCAAAACGTTCGAGGAGCAGGAACTCGCCGATCTGGCCGAGAGCATTGCCGTCAATGGCCTGCTGCAGAATCTGGTATTGCGCCCGCATAATGGCGATAAATTCCTCCTCATCGCCGGCGAGCGCCGCTACCGCGCCATCGGCCGCTTGCGTGAGGACGGCCGCTGGCCAGAAGACAGGCCAATCGACTGCCGCGTGATCGACGCCGACGATGGCGACCACCTGGCACTCGCCCTGCTCGAAAACCTCCAGCGTCAGGATGTACCCCCGCTCGAAGAGGCCGACGCCTTCGCCCAGCTGCAAGACATGGACCCCGAACGCTGGAGTGCCAAAGCCATCGCCGAGAAAATCGGCCGCACCCCGCGTTACGTGTTCAGCCGGCTTTCCTTCGCGCGTAAACTCTCCCCCGTCGCGCGCCACGCCCTCGAAACCAAGATGATAACCATCGAAGGCGCACGCATCCTCACGGCCGCGCCGCAGGAAGCACAAGCCGAAATCCTGAGCCAGTACGAGGAAGGCGAAACAATCGATACCGGCGACCTCAAATGGGAACTCAAAGGCACGCTGATAAACGTGTCCCACGCATTGTTCGACGTCGAGGTATCCGGCCTTGAAATCGTTGAAGTGGATGGCGAAAACTTCTTCGCAGACCGCAAAGCCGCCGTCGAAGCGCAGATGAAAGCCGTTCGCGCTAAAGCCAAAGAGCTCAAGAAAGACTGGGCATTTGTCGAAGTTCTTGAACCAGGCACTTACCTTTATGCCTCCGGTTTCTGCCAAACCAATACGTCGAAGGAAAAAGGCGGCGGCGCGGTCATTGAGATCGACACTGAAGACTATGAGGTTACAATCCATATCGGCTGCACCAAACGCCCTCAAACCACACCCCAGCAGCCGCGCACGCCAATTCTCAGCACCGAGGAGTACAAGGCCAAGCAGCTGGCCGAACATCAGGCGCGCATGGCCGAGGAAAAAGCAAAGCTTGATGCATTCAACAGCGTCACGTCGAAGCTGGAGACAGATTACGCCGAGCCGCCGGCCGACGACAGCCCCGATAAATGCTGCATGGATGGCTGCAAGTTCCGCGTCCTGCTTTGCTACTCCGCTCCGCGCGAATTCCACGTCTGCACCAACCCCAACAGCCCCCGCGCCGGCATGCTCACCCGCGAAGACCAGGCGGGCTCCGGCTGCTTCGAGGTGGCGTGATGAGCGATGGCACCAACATCGAGTGGACGGACGCCACGTGGAACCCGCTGCGCGGCTGCTCACGCGTTTCTGAGGGTTGCCGCAATTGCTACGCTGAGACTGTGGCGGGCAGGTTTGCCGGTCACGGCCAGCCATATGAGGGTCTTGCGAAGCTTGATGCTGGAGGTAACCGACGGTGGACCGGCGAGGTGCGCCTGATCGAAAGCGCCCTACTCCAATCACTGCGGTGGACGAAGCCGCGCCGCATCTTTGTGAATTCTATGTCTGATCTTTTCCATGAGAAGGTGCCGGATGAGTGGATCGACCGCATTTTCGCGGCGATGGCGCTGGCGCCGCAACACACCTTCCAGATACTCACCAAACGTCCGCAACGGATGCAGGAATATATTATATCAAGAACAAAAAGCCTTGAAGTGTTCACGTTCAAAAGTTCCCTTGCCGATGCAGCACGAAAAATAAGCTTTGCAGCGGGCCATTTTTTCCCAGGGAATGCACCGCTGATGTTTTTCTCAAACCGAGACGAAGACGGCAATGTCCCTCAAGGGTGTGTCGCCACGCCGGGTTGGCCGCTTTCCCATGTTTGGCTCGGCGTCAGCGTCGAGGATCAGAAGACGGCAGATG
>JAGWIE010000197.1 GCA_028866445.1 Rhodospirillales bacterium
AGCGGCGACGCGGTAGCGGATTTCGCCTTCACGCGAGATGTGGGCGAGGCGTTTTTGGCCGCCTATCCGGGAATCGTCCGCAGCCGGATGTACGACACATTCACGCCGGAGGAGCGCGAGGCCCAGCTCATCCGTCGCGGGCGATATGTCGAGTTCAATCTGCTCTACGACCGGGGAACGACATTCGGGCTGAAAACCGGCGGCAATACAGAGGCCATTCTGATGTCCATGCCGCCTGAAGTAAAATGGCCCTAGAGTTTAAGGATTAAGGCCCGATACCAATGCCGCCGGGCGAGATGATGATGGCAGGCGGCGGCGCCATATAAACCGGTGGGCGCCGAGCAAAATAAGCGGGTGGCGGCGCATAGGAAGGCGGCGGGGGCGGAGGCGGATCGTAATATTCAGGCGGAAGTGTCGGCGCAGCGTAAACCGGCACACCAGGCCCCCAGCCGGGAAACCAGTGCCAGCGGCGATCATCGCCCATCCAGCCATGGTCTTGCCAATCATCATAAGAATGGCCCTCCCCACCGCCATTCCAATGGCCATTATTCCATCCGCCTTGGTCATGGTGGTCCCCGCCTGCGAAAGCAGGGGCGGCACCCGCCGCCATAACGGCCGCCACCACACAACCTAACAGCCATTGCCTTACCCGCATGGCCCCCAACCTCTCAAATTGCTCTTAATATATGGTGTGCGCAGCATGGCGATTCGATGCTGCAGCGCGGCCAAAACATGGCATACCGCACAGGTTCATTAAATTTATTAAAATCATGAGGATAAAGCGGAAAGCTCTTGCGAAACGAGGAAGAATGACTCAAGACTCGGCCTCACTAAGCTTTTAGTCATTTTGTCAAGGAACCATTTTGCTTCGTGCAATGAAATATCGCCTGCGTGGATTGGTAGGACCGGCCCTGTTCCTGGCCCTCACCTATTACTTTGGGTGGAATGCCGTGCATGGCAAAAGCGGGCTGGAAGCCCAGGCAGCGCAGCGCACAGAATTGCACGCGGCGCAGATCCAGGCCGATACGGTGCATAAAACCATGTTGATGTGGCAGACCAAAGTGGCCTCACTTTCGGGGCAAAGCATTCAGCCAGATATGCTGGATGAAGAGGCGCGTGATGTGCTGAATCTCGCCAACCCTAATGATCTGGTTATCGATCTGCCGGCGCAAAAAACCTCCGACTGATCATTTCCTTGTTCCGGGCAACCGCGCCATGGACATCGCCTGTGGGTTGCGAAATTGAAATTTTATTTCGCAAATAAAATCCGCATCCAAGCAAATAGATTAAATTAACCGCTTTTTGGTTAATTTGTTTTTTTGCATATGCGAAAAGGATGTTTCCGAATCTTCTCTTGCGCGCAGCGACATGTTCGGCCTAGCTGCCACCGGAACACGTACAACCCCGGGAGCCAAGACATATGGCCGCAAGCCCTGACAAAACCAGGAAAGCCACCAAAAAACCCGCTGAAGCGATGAGCAAGGAAGAATTGCTGAACGCTTATGAACGGATGCTGCTCATCCGCCGCTTCGAGGAAAAGGCCGGGCAGCTTTACGGCATGGGTCTCATTGCCGGGTTCTGTCATCTTTATATCGGGCAGGAGGCTGTTGTTGTTGGAATGCAGCATTGCCTGAAAGAGGGCGACGAGATTATCACCTCCTACCGCGACCACGGGCATATGCTGGCCACCGGCATGGACCCGAAAGGCGTGATGGCGGAGCTGACCGGGCGCATCGGCGGCTATTCCAGGGGTAAGGGCGGCTCCATGCATATGTTCAGCAAGGAGAAGGGCTTCTTCGGCGGGCACGGTATTGTGGGCGCACAGGTTTCTCTGGGCACTGGCCTCGCTTTCTCCAACTGGTACCGCGAGAACGACAATGTGAGCCTCACCTATTTCGGCGAGGGCGCTTCCAACCAGGGTCAGGTTTACGAGAGCTATAATCTGGCCGCGTTGATGAAACTGCCCGTGGTGTTCATCATCGAAAACAACCGCTACGCCATGGGCACCTCGGTTGAGCGTGCCACCGCCTCCACCGACCTTTCCCACAACGCCGCGCCCTGGGGTATGCCCAGCCTGGCCGTGGATGGCATGGATGTGCTGGCCGTGAAGGCGGCGGGCGAACAGGCCGTGGCGCATTGCCGTGCCGGCAAGGGGCCATTTCTGCTCGAGATGAAGACTTATCGCTATCGCGGACATTCCATGTCCGACCCCGCGAAATACCGCACCCGCGAGGAAGTGCAGAAAATGCGCGCCGAGCATGACTGCCTGGATAGCGCCAAGAAGCGCCTGGAGGAGCTGGGCGTGAGCGAGACGGAGCTGAAGACGCTGGACGACAATATTAAAGCGCGGGTGCAGGCCGCCGCTGATTTCGCACAAAGCTCGCCGGAGCCAGACCCCGCCGAGCTTTATACCGATGTGCTGGTGGAGGGCTAAAGCCATGACCGATATTCTGATGCCTGCCCTCTCCCCCACCATGACCGAGGGCACGCTCGCCAAATGGCTTAAAAAAATCGGCGATGAAGTGAAATCCGGCGATGTGATCGCCGAGATCGAGACCGACAAGGCAACCATGGAAGTGGAAGCCGTGGACGAAGGTACCCTTACCGAAATTCTGGTGGCGGAAGGCACTGAGGGCGTGGCTGTGAATGCCGTTATCGCCAGGCTGAATGGCGGTTCTGAGGCTGCCCAACCTGCCCCGGCACCAAAGACTGAGGCCCCTCCACCCGCCGCCCCGGCCAAGCCGCAGAAGGCCGCCACTCCGCAAGAGCCGGTGGAAAAGGAATGGGGAGCAACCAAGACCATGACCGTGCGCGAGGCTTTGCGCGAGGCCATGGTGGTGGAGATGCGCGCTGATAAGGACGTATTCCTGATGGGCGAGGAAGTCGCCCAATATCAAGGCGCTTACAAAATCAGCCAGGGAATGCTGGACGAGTTCGGCCCCCGCCGCGTGATCGACACGCCCATTACCGAGCATGGTTTCACCGGCATGGCGGTGGGCGCGGCGATGAACGGGTTGAAGCCCATTCTGGAATTCATGACCTTCAACTTCGCCATGCAGGCGATGGACCAGATCATCAATTCCGCCGCCAAGACGCTTTATATGTCTGGCGGGCAGATGGGCGCGCAGATTGTGTTCCGCGGTGCCAACGGGGCCGCGGCACGCGTCGGCGCGCAGCATTCGCAATGCTTCGCCTCCTGGTACGCGCATTGCCCTGGGCTGAAAGTGGTCGCCCCTTGGTCCGCCGCCGATGCCAAGGGCCTGCTGCGCGCGGCCATCCGCGACCCTAACCCGGTGATCTTCCTGGAAAACGAAATCCTCTATGGCCATAGCTTTGAGGTGCCCGAGGATGGGGATTTCATCCTGCCCATCGGCAAGGCGAAGGTGGAACGCGAAGGCTCGGATGTCACCATCATCACCTTCTCGATCATGGTGGATACGGCGCTGAAAGCCGCCGAGACGCTGGCCGAACAGGGCATTTCCGCCGAGGTGATCAATCTGCGCACCATCCGCCCGCTGGATATCGAGACCATCGCGGCTTCGGTAAAGAAAACCAGCCGCGTGGTGAGCCTGGAAGAAGGCTGGCCGTTTGCTGGCATCGGGGCGGAGATTATCGCCGTGGTGAC
>JAGWIE010000198.1 GCA_028866445.1 Rhodospirillales bacterium
AAAAATGGAAAGCCTGCGCGCCTGCGGAATAGAGATTGTGGAGCGAGTGCCGCATCAATTCGACGCGAATGGCGTGAACGATTCGTATCTGGAGACGAAGGCAAAGCGCTTCGGGCATTTGTTTGACTGAGTTTGTTTTGAAAAACAACACCCTGCACGGTGCCGGGCTGGCGTTTCGCGCAGCGTTCGGGCGGGGCGGCATAACGACCCAGAAACACGAGGGCGATGGCGGCACGCCCGTGGGGCTTTTGCGCCTGGTGCGCGTGCTGTACCGGGCGGACCGCCTACCTCCGCCGCGCTGCGCCGTGCCGCTGGAGCCAATTTCCCCCGCCGATGGCTGGTGCGACGACGTGGCGGACGCCGCTTATAACAAGCCGGTGCGCCTGCCCTACCCCGCCAGCCACGAGGAATTATGGCGGGAGGATGGGGTTTACGATGTGATCGGCGTGCTGGATTGGAATCTGGCCCCGATTATGCCGGGGCGCGGCTCAGCGATTTTCTTTCACGTGGCAACACCCGATTACGCCCCCACGGCGGGCTGCGTGGCGCTTGCGTTGCCAGATGTGCTGGCGGCGCTGGCGGCGGGCATGAGCGGGATAAGGGTGGTTGGATAAACCTCATATCGACGCGCCCCCCTGAAATGCCCTAAAGACCCGCCATGACCGCCACACCGCTTGAGCTTATCCGCAATTTCTCCATCATCGCCCATATCGACCATGGCAAATCCACCCTGGCTGACCGGCTGATCCAGCATTGCGGCGGCTTAACCGCACGCGAGATGACCGAGCAGGTGCTCGATAATATGGACATCGAGAAAGAACGCGGGATCACCATCAAGGCGCAGACCGTGCGGCTGGACTACCCAGCCTCCGACGGCAAAACCTATGTGCTGAACCTGATGGACACGCCGGGCCACGTGGATTTTGCCTACGAGGTCAGCCGCAGCCTGGCCGCCTGCGAAGGCTCGCTGCTGGTGGTGGATGCTTCCCAGGGTGTGGAAGCGCAAACGCTCGCCAATGTGTATCAGGCCATCGACGCGCACCATGAGATCGTGCCGGTGCTGAACAAGATCGACCTGCCAGCGGCGGATGTGCCGCGGGTGAAGCAGCAGATCGAGGATGTGATCGGCATCGACGCCTCGGACGCGGTGGAGATTTCAGCCAAAACCGGGCTGAACATAGAGGGCGTGCTGGAGGCACTGGTGGCCAAGCTGCCGCCGCCCAAGGGCGATGAAAGGGCCGAACTGCAAGCCCTGCTGGTGGATAGCTGGTACGACCAGTATCTGGGCGTGGTGATTCTGGTGCGGATCAAAAATGGCGTGCTGAAAAAGGGCCAGAAGATCCGCATGATGTCCACGGGTGCTGTTCATCCGGTGGAGCAGCTCGGCGTATTCACGCCCAAGATGAAACCGGTGGACGAGCTGGGACCAGGCGAGATGGGCTACATCACCGCCGCCATTAAAACTGTGGCGGATTGCAATGTGGGCGACACCATCACCGAGGATCGCCGGCCGGCACCCACCCCGCTGCCCGGCTTCAAGCCCTCCATCCCCGTGGTGTGGTGTGGGCTGTTCCCGGTGGATGCGGATGATTTCGAGAAGCTGCGCGACTCACTGGCCAAGCTGCGGCTGAATGATGCGAGCTTCCATTATGAGGCCGAGACGTCCGCGGCGCTGGGCTTTGGCTTCCGCTGCGGGTTTCTGGGGTTGCTGCATCTGGAGATTATCCAGGAACGGCTTTCCCGCGAGTTCGATCTGAACCTGATCGCGACAGCGCCTTCCGTTGTGTACCATGTGTACAAGACCAATGGCGGGATGGAGCCGCTGCACAACCCGGCCGACATGCCAGATGGCTCGATCATCGACCATATTGAGGAACCCTGGATTAAAGCCACCATCATGGTGCCGGATGATTATCTGGGCTCCATCCTTACCCTCTGCTCCGAACGGCGCGGCCAACAACTGGACCTGACTTATGTGGGCAACCGCGCCATGGCCGTGTATCGCCTGCCGCTGAACGAGGTGGTGTTCGATTTTTACGACCGGCTGAAATCCGTCAGCCGCGGCTATGCCAGTTTCGATTACCAGATTGAGGATTACGCCGAGGCGGACCTCGTAAAAATCTCCATCCTGGTAAACCAGGAGCCGGTGGACGCCCTCTCCTTCATCGCGCATCGCAGCCAGGCGGAGAGTCGCGGGCGGTCCATCTGCGGCAAGCTGAAGGAGCTCATCCCCAAGCAATTGTTTAAAATTGCCATCCAGGCGGCCATTGGCGGCCGGGTGATCGCGCGTGAGACGATTTCCGCCCTTTCCAAGGACGTGACCGCCAAGTGCTATGGCGGTGATATCAGCCGTAAGCGCAAGCTGCTGGACAAGCAGAAAGAAGGCAAAAAGCGTATGCGCCAGTTCGGCAAGGTGGAAATCCCGCAGAGTGCCTTTCTGGCCGCGCTGAAGATGGATGCCTGAATTTCTGCGGCGGTGCTCTTGGCAGACGAGGTTCGTTTAGCTACAGAGTGCCCCACCGCGCGCTGGACAGATGGCCGAGCGGCTTAAGGCGCACGCTTGGAAAGCGTGTGTACGTGAAAGCGTACCCAGGGTTCGAATCCCTGTCTGTCCGCCACCCGCGCCTGCACCGCCGGACAAACCTTCAACCCGGGTCAGATCCCGATGGAAATCAACACGCTTGGGTATAGTTGCGGGCCTAGGCGGTGAGCGAAATAGCGTAAATTGAAAATCCAAGATACACTTAAAGCAGAGGACAAGTTTTTGTTCAGCCTTAATAGAGATCGCACCGAACTCTCCATCATTGGACCGGTTACAACGCCATCCGGCTGGCACGCCGTTATCTGGCGTGGCCTTCGTGGTAAATGCCCCCAATGTGGAAAATCAGGGATATTCTCGGGTTACCTGCAAGTGAAGCATCACTGCGACGTCTGTGATGCGCCACTTGGAGACATGCCTGCGGACGACACGCCAATCTATATTGCCATGGTAATCGTCGTTCACATTATGGCGGTTTTCATCACGCTTTTTTTCTACTTTCATTATATCCCCGGGTTTTTTGCTTCCGCCATGTGGCTTTGTCTACTTACCGTGACATGCTGCATCGTTCTAAGGATAGTAAAAGGCGCGGTGATAGGGGTGCTATTAAAGCTTGATCTGTGGCGCGGGAACAGGGAGTTAGAATTGCCACCGTCGGCAGAATGGCCAGAGTGAAGACCTTCCGTTCAAAGATGGTGGGTGGCCGAACGCATACTTGGAACACCTGATGCGTGTCGACTTTGTCCTCCTGAAAATGCCGCCCCCATGGCGCGCAGTGGCGCGACGTTTCGGTCGGCGCGAGGCGAGTAAAGGGCATCCCAAGCCTATTCGAAATGGTGAATGGTCGCGCGAACGCTTTTACAGCACCTGCTTAGTTTGAGCGTGAAGAGTTAAAAGTTGGCTGATGTTAGGCAAAACGCCTCCGCCATTTTGACCTAGGCTCAGGACTCATTCTTTGAGATAGAATGCGACGGCTGCGGCGATGCAGATGGCTGAGAAGAAAGTATGTGCGCATCGGTCGTATCGCGTAGCGACGCGTCGCCAGTCCTTGAGCTTGGCGAACATGTTCTCGACTTTGTGTCG
>JAGWIE010000199.1 GCA_028866445.1 Rhodospirillales bacterium
GACGAAAGCCCGGTCACGGCGGCGGACCGCAAAGCTGAGGAAGTTTTGCGCGCGGCCTTGGCCAAGGCCACGCCGGATTTCGGGATTATCGGTGAGGAATTTCCACCGCATAACACCGGTGCCAAATATGTCTGGGTCATCGACCCGATAGACGGCACCCGCGCCTTCATCACTGGGCGCACCAGCTTCACCACGCTGCTCGGCCTGCTGGAAGATGGCGTACCGGTTTTGGGCTTTATCGACCAGCCGATTACGCGCGAACGCTGGTGCGGTGGACGCGGCGAACCAGCCCATTTCATTGCCCCGCTCGGCGGCAAGCCAGGCACAAGGCAAACTGTGAAACTGGCGGAGGCTGAATTTTCCGCTACCTCGCCGGAAATGATCGCCGCTGCCGGGCCGGAGGCTGCAGCCCGGTTCAACAGGCTGAAAGCCGCCGCCAAACGTGTTTACTGGGGCGGGGATGCATATTCCTACGGGTTGCTGGCGCTGGGGCAGATCGACCTCATCGCCGAGCACGACCTCAAGCCCTGGGATTGGGCAGCTCTGGGGCCGGTCATCGAATCCGCGGGCGGGGTGGTGACGGACTGGTCCGGCGCGCCTTTGAAGCTGGGCGCTGATGGCTCCGTGCTCGCCAGCGCCAACCGTGAACTACACGATGCGGCGCTGGCGGTTCTAAACGGCTAAACCTTCTCAGCCAAAGCCGTCGCCACAAGTTTCACGAATTCCGCCGGGTTTTCCGGCAGATCGCCATCCTGCAATTTGGCAAGGTTCAGCAGCAGGCTTGCCGCCTCCTTCACATCATCCTTGCCCGCCAGGGCCTCCACCAGTTTGTGGGCGGGGTTTATCTCCAGCTTCGGCGGCAAACCGAATACCGGCCGCCCGGCGCGCTTCAGCAGGCGTTGCATGGCCAAATCCGGCCCCGCTTCCGCCGCCACCAGCATCGCCGGGCTGTCCTTCAGGCGGGAGGAGGCGGAAACCTCTGAAACCTCGGCCCCCAACGCCTCCTTCAGCTTCGTGCAAAGATGGGTGATGGCCTCCGGCACATCCGCTGCTGCGAACAGCGCGCCCGCCTGGGAGACGGAAACCAGCTTCTTTTCCTTGTATGTCCCGAGCCGCCCCGGCCAGAACGCGTCGATAGCATCCGGCAGCAACAGCACCTCAAAGCCTTTATCGGCAAAGCCTTCCAGTTGCGGTGAGGTTTTTAAATGCGCGGCATCGCCAGCGAGGTAATAAATATCGCTCTGCCCCTCTGGCATTCTGGCGATGTAATCCTCCAGCGTGGTGGCGTCCTCCTTGGTGGAGGCAAAACGCAGCAGGCCCGCAATCTCGGCGGCGTGGCCGGTATCCTCGTAGATACCTTCCTTCATCACGCTGCCGAAATTCTCCAGGAAAGATTTGAACGCCTCGGCGTCCTTGGCTTTGGCTTTCAGCTCGGTCAGCACCCGGTTCACCAGCGCTTTACGGATTTTCTCCAGCACCGGAGTAGATTGCAGGATCTCGCGGGAAACATTCAGCGGCAAATCTTCCGTATCCACCACGCCGGTCACGAAGTTCAGCCAGTTGGGCAGCAGCTTCGCGTCATCGGTGATGAACATGCGCTTCACATGCAACCGCACTTTGCTCTCGCGGCTTTCCTCCACGGGCATGAAGGGCTTTTGCGCCGGGACGAACAGCAACGCGTTGAATTCCACCATGCCTTCCGCGCGCCAATGAATGGTGGCGAAGGGCTCGCCGAAATCATGGCTCACATGGCGGTAGAAATCCGCGTAGTCCTCAGCCGATATCTCCGAACGGTTCTTGCGCCACAGCGCCTTGCCCTCGGTCACGGCCTCGAACTTACCATCCTCCTCAATTTCCACGGGCAGGGTGATATGGTCCGCCCATTTGCGGATGATGGTTTTCAGCCGGATCGGCTCCAGATATTCCTCCGCATCCGGCTTCATGTGCAGCAGGATGGTGGTGCCCGGCGCGCCGCGCTCGGCGTTTTTCAGCGTATATTTGCCACGTCCATCGGAAATCCATTCCCAGGCTTGCGCCTCCCCCGCCTTGGCGGAGATCACCTCAACCTTATCCGCCACCATGAAGGCGGAATAAAACCCCACGCCGAACTGGCCGATCAGGCTGGGCCGTTCCTCGGGCTTGGCGCTGGCCAATTGCGCGGCAAAGCCCGCGGTGCCCGATTTGGCGATGGTGCCAAGATTCTCCGCCAGCTCCTCCTTGCTCATGCCAATGCCGTTATCCTCGATGCGGATGGTCTTGGCGGCTTTATCCGTGCTGATGCGGATGGCGGCGTTTTCCGGCAAAGCCAGCGCGCCGTCAGAGAGTGCGAGGAAGCGGCGCTTATCTGTCGCGTCCGCCGCGTTGGCCACCAGCTCGCGCAGGAAAATCTCGCGGTCTGAGTAAAGTGAGTGAACCACCAGGTCGAGCAGCCGCCCCACCTCGGTGCCAAAATCGCGGGTTTCTTCAGTCATGCTAGTCCTCCTGAGCTCAACGCGCGCGTTTACAATGTTGACATGAAACGGCCAAGAGGGAGCTGACAGCCCCCTGCCTGAATTGATATGAGGGGCCCAACTGCAAGGGAGCTTCCATATGCCGGCTGTCGCATCGTTTATTCGCTTGCCAAAGGAAGAGTTAAAGGAGCTCGCTTCCGCCGTGGGCGGAGACGACCCGCAGGGGCTGGCGGAGTTTCTGGCCGCCAACGGCACATCCGTTGTGGAATTCGAAGAGGATGGAGATATTTTCTCGGTGCTGCTGCCGGTGCTGGCTGATGATTACGATATCGATCTGGAAACCAGCGAGAATGCCCTCATCGCGGACCTGGCCGAGGCCACCGACGCGCTGGTGTTTATTCTCACCCAGGCAGACCAGAAGAAATATCTGGAACAGCTCGACCCGGATAATTTTTCAGCCGAGGAGCTGGGCGAGGCCCATGCTGATTTCACAGAGGATGAAGAAGCTGGTGCGGGTGAGGCCATGTTGGCGGGCATTGCCGCGCTTCATCAGGCCATGCAGGAGGTGGATGCCGACCACGCGGTCGTCGTCAGCGTCACATAAGAGTCAAGGGCCCCGGCTTGCGCCGGAGCCCTTTTGGATTAATTCCCGAGGTTTAATTGATTATGCGAGGTGGCTGCCCCGGTGAGCGCGCCAGCCCCCGCGCCGATCAATGCACCCGTTCCTGGCCCGAGACCGGTTGCGGCACCCACAATCGCACCACCGCCGGCACCAATGGCGCCGCCCGTCAACGCGCGATGGCCGGGCGAATAGCCGCATCCGGCGAGGGCGGTGAGAGACGCGGCGAGAACCAGGCCGGTTGAGATTTTACGAAGCATTTCAAACTCTCCTTATGAATTTGTTTTGGATATTTAATCCTTTCTCCGGAATTCAAGCATTTCTGCCCCGCCTGACGATTCGTTCATGACTCGTTCAAGTAACGACGGGCAGGCACCTATCAGCAGGCATTCCGGGAACCATCATCTTTGCGGCTTCATATCTCCTTGATGAATCAGCCTCCCCTGTAGATACCCGCAGCGTGCGGAAAATATGGCGGATGAGGGGCTGGATTGAGGCTTGCCCCAAGGCTGAACGGGCTGTAAGCCCAGCGGCCATTGGGCTGGTTTTTTC
>JAGWIE010000006.1 GCA_028866445.1 Rhodospirillales bacterium
CTGGATGGCGCGGTGGAATTTCCGCCCCATAAACTCAGCCAGGCCACCCCGAAGATAAATGATAACCTGGACCTGCTGGACCCGGATTTCGCCGCCACCGTGCATGACTACGAAGCCCTGGCGGAAACCTCCCTCAGCCTGCCAGTCCCTGATTATCCGCTTATCAAAACCATCTTGCCGGGATGGGACAACGATCCCCGCCGCGAGGGCAAGGGCCTTGCCCTACACAATGCCACCCCGGCCAAATACCAGGACTGGCTGGAGAAGCTTATTCGTTACGCGGCGGATCATCCTTTTTACGGCCAGAAAATCATCTGCGTGAACGCCTGGAATGAATGGGCGGAAGGCGCGTTTCTTGAACCCGATATCCATGCGGGTGCCGCGTTCCTCAACGCCACGGCGCGGGCCATCTGCGAACACAATGCGGCCGACCTCTCAGCGGGTATTTTACTAGTGGGCCACGATGCCCATCCCCATGGCGCGCAGATGCTGCTGCTGCATATTGCCCGGCAATTAAAGCGGCAATGGGGGGTTAAGATTCATCTGCTGCTGCTCGGCGTCGGACCGCTTTTGGCGAAGTTCTACGAAGTGGCGGAAGTTACCATCGCTTACGACAAAACCATCATCGGCAACCATCTGGACCAATACCGCCGCTTGGGGCTGCGCCATGCCATCGTCAACTCCGCCGCATCGGCGCGCATGGTGCCGTGGGCAGAACTGCGCAACATAGAATGCGTGCTGCTGGTGCATGAGCTGCCGCAATTGCTGAAGGAATATAACCTCGAAATTCAGGCCCGCCTGGGTGCGGCCGCCGCACGGAAGGTGGTTTTCTCCTCCGCCTACGCCGCTGAGAAATTTCGTGCCGCCGTGGGGTTGGATGACAGCAACGAAATTGTGCTGCCGCAAGGAAACTACCAGCGCATGAATTTTGACCCGTTGGCCAGGGCGCGCACCCGCACCGCTTTGGGCCTGGGCGAAACGGATTACCTGATTATAGGTGCCGGTTTTGCGGATATCCGCAAAGGATTTGATCTGTTCCTGCAATTGGCAGCACGTATTTCATCCAAGCGTACGGACGTGCATTTTCTATGGGCCGGCAATATCGCATTTACCTTAAAAACATATCTCGAACCAGAAATGGATATGCTGCGGGAGAAAGGGGTTTTCACGCATATTCCTTTCACCGATAAAATTGCCGATTATTTTTCAGCCGCTGACGTGCTGGCATTAACCTCACGCGAAGACCCGTTGCCGACAGTGGCGATTGAGGCGTTTGCCTGCGGCATTCCATGCGTGGCGTTTGATGAAACGGGCGGCATACCGGAATTGCTGCGCGCCGAGAAAGCCGGTTTTGTCGCCCCGCAAGCCGATCTTGATGCCTATCAAGCCGGGTTGGAAGCGATGCTGGACCACAAGGCGTTAAAAAAACAACGCCCCCGCATCATGAAAATGGCGGAGGAACGGTTCGACTTTCCGCTTTATGTAGATAAACTTCTGGGCCTTGCAGCGCCTGGCCTGAAGCGCATCAGTGCAGTTGTGCTGAACTACAATTACGCCGCCTATCTGCCCACGCGCCTCGCCAGCATTTTTAATCAAAGCTACCCGCTTCAGGAAATTCTACTGCTGGACGATGCCTCCAGCGATACCAGCCTGACCGTGGCAGCCGATACCGCCGCCCAAGCCAGGCGCGATATCAAAATTCTGGTGAACCAGGAAAACTCCGGCTCCGTTTTCGCGCAATGGCGCCGCGCGGCGCAGGCGGCGAAGGGCGATTATGTGTGGTTGTGCGAAGCCGATGATGCCGCCCACCCAGCCTTCCTGGGCAGTTTGGTGGAGGCGCTGGAACGCGACGATACCGCCCTGCTGGCCTTTACCGACAGCCGCGCCATAGACAAAACCGGGCAAGAAACCATGCCCAGCTATCAGAGCTATTATTTTCAATCCGGCGTGCGAGACCTCGCGGCTTCGCGGCAATGGCAGGCATCGGAATTCGCAAATAAACTGTTAACTGTTCGCAATTTAATTCCGAATGTCAGTGCTGTGCTGTGGCGGCGTGAGGCGCTGCTGAAAGCCTTAGAGGGCATACCAGATCTTGAAAGCTGGAAGCTCGCGGGGGATTGGCGGCTCTACCTCGAATTACTCGCCAAACAAGATGGTTCAGTGGCTTACGTGGCTGAACCCTTAAACACCCACCGGCGCCACCAGGATGGCGTTACCGCCAGGCTTGATACCGCCGCGCATCTGCAGGAGATCGAACGCCTGCACAAGGTTGCGATCGATTTGCTGGACCTGGATGGCGACGCTCTGGCCGCGCAGGCGGAATACCGCGCCCAGCTCGAGCGCCAATTCGCAACCGCACAAAACTCTGCCCGCCGCCCTGTTGCCAGACGCAAGAAGGTCTGATTGTACTATCCTGAGACCCTGAGGAACGATTTGGAGTGCCCATGAAAATTCTTTTAACTGGCGGGTGCGGCTTTATCGGTTCCGCCGTTGTCAGGCGCGCCATCCGCCAGGAAGGGCATCAGATCGTCAATATCGATAAGATGACCTATGCCGCGTCCGAGGATGCGCTGGAGAATGCACTCACTCATCCGAACCATTTGCTGGTAAAGCAGGATATCTGCGACCTCGCCGGCATCCGCGCTGCTTTCGCAGCACATCAGCCGGATGCGGTGATGCATCTCGCCGCTGAGAGCCATGTGGACCGCTCGATCGATGGCCCGGCCGCCTTTGTGCACACCAACGTCACCGGCACCTTCATCATGCTGGAAGCCGCACGGGAATATTTCGCCACACTCTCCGGCGAGAAAAAGGAGCGTTTTCGCTTCCACCATATCTCCACAGATGAAGTGTTCGGCGCACTTGAGGATAACGACCCGCCGTTCAACGAGCATACGCCTTACGACCCGCGCAGTCCGTATTCTTCCTCCAAGGCTGCATCGGACCATCTGGCCCGCGCCTGGATGCACACTTATGGCCTGCCGGTGATCGTCTCCAACACCACCAATAATTACGGCAAATGGCAGTTTCCGGAAAAGCTCATCCCGCTGGTGACGCTGAACGCCATCGAGGAAAAGCCTCTGCCGGTCTATGGTGCGGGCCTGAACACCCGCGACTGGCTGTTCGTGGATGACCACGCTGAGGCGCTTTTGAAAGTCGTCACCCAAGGCGTGCCGGGCGAGACCTATTGCATCGGCGCCCGCCAACCCCGCAAGAATATCGACGTGGTGAAGGCCATCTGCGCCATTCTGGACCAGAAGCTGCCCAGCCCCAACGGCGCGCGTGAGCGGCTTATCACTTATGTCACCGACCGCCCCGGCCATGACAATCGCTACGAGATCGACCCCGGCAGCGCTGAAAAAGCGCTGGGCTGGACAGCCGAGCATGATTTCGAGCGTGGCCTGGCCGTTACCATCAGCTGGTATCTGGACAACCGGCCCTGGTGGGAGGGTATCCGCTCCAAAAAATATTCCGGCCAGCGTTTGGGAGCCGCCGCGTGATCACCAAGGGCATCATTCTGGCGGGCGGCTCCGGCACGCGCCTGCATCCCATCACCCAGGCCAGCTCCAAACAGCTGCTGCCGGTTTACGACAAACCAATGATCTATTACCCGCTTTGCACGCTCATGCTGGCGGGCATCCGCGAGGTGCTCATCATCTCCACGCCGCAGGATCTGCCGCAATTCCAGCGCCTGTTTCATGACGGCTCACATCTTGGCATCCGCATCTCTTATGCCGAGCAGCCGAGCCCGGATGGTCTGGCGCAGGCCTTCCTCATCGGCGAGGAGTGGATCGGCGGCGAGGCCTGCGCCCTGGCGCTGGGCGACAATCTCATCCATGGCGACCATCTCTCCACCCTGCTGCGCGCCGCCGGTGCAAGGCCGGAAGGGGCAACCGTGTTTGCCTATCAGGTGCGCGACCCAGAGCGTTACGGTGTGGTTTGGTTCGATGCGGATGGCAAAGCCGTCGATATCGTTGAGAAGCCAACCGAGCCCAGCTCCAACTGGGCCGTCACCGGGCTTTATTTCTACGATAAGCGCGTGACAGAGCTCGCGAAGAAGGTGAAGCCCTCGGCGCGCGGCGAGCTTGAGATCACTGACCTCAACAACATGTATCTGCAAGAGGGCACGCTGAAGGTCGAGCGTCTCGGCCGTGGCACCGCCTGGCTGGATGCCGGCACGCCGGACAGCCTGCTGCAATCAGCCAATTTCGTGCAAACCATCCAGGACCGGCAAGGTAATCTCGTCGGCAGCCCGGAGGAAGTTGCCTACCGCATGGGCTTTATCGACGCTGAACAGCTCCGCGCCCGCGCCAAGCTGATCGCCAAAACCGAGCTTGGCCGGATCCTCAAGAACATCGCTGATGGGGTGCATCACTGATGAAGATCGAATCGCTTGCCATCCCAGACGTCAAACTCATCACCCCGCCTAAATTCGGAGACAGCCGGGGATTTTTCTCGGAAACCTGGAGCATCGCGAAGCTGAAGCCGCAGGGGTTTGACGAGCATTTCGTGCAAGACAACCAGAGTTTCTCCGCCCAGAAAGGTACGCTGCGCGGCCTGCATTGCCAGGCTTCGCCCTTCGTGCAGGGCAAGCTGGTGCGCGTCATTCGCGGTGCCATCTGGGATGTGGCGGTAGATATCCGCCAGGGCTCGCCCAGCTTCGGCAAATGGGTGGGGGCGGAAATCTCCGAGGAAAACTGGACGCAAATCTGGGTGCCAGGCGGGTTTCTGCATGGCTTTGTCACCCTCACCGAAAACACCGAAGTGATCTACAAGGTCACCGGCGATTACGACAAAGCCTCCGAGCGCGCGGTGATCTGGAATGATCCCACCTTGGGCATCGACTGGCCGGTGCCGCCGGAAGGCGTGGTGCTTTCCGACAAAGACAAGATCGCCCCCGCCTTTAACCCTGAAGACCGCTGGTTTACTTATTCATGATCCTCGTCACTGGTGCCTCCGGGCAATTGGGGGATGCACTTTCCCGTCGCCTCGCCGCGCGGGGCGCTCCCTTCACCCCCGTGCAGCGCCCAGGTTTTGATTTCGAGCAGCCGGAAACGATTACCGCCTGCTTTAAAACCGCCAAGCCCAGCCTGGTGATAAACGCCGCCGCCTACACGGCGGTGGACAAGGCCGAGACCGACCAGGAGGCCGCGAAAGCCGGCAACCATACCGGCCCGCTGGCGCTGGCGCAGCTTTGCAAGGCCGCCGATATCCCCTTCATCCACGTCTCTACCGATTACGTGTTCGACGGCAATAAGGGTGCTCCCTATCTTGAGAGCGACCCAACCAGCCCAACCGGGGTGTATGGCACCACAAAGCGCAATGGGGAGGAGGCGGTTCTCACCACCAGCGCGCAAGCCGTTATCCTGCGCACCGCCTGGGTCTATTCCGCGCATGGTAAAAATTTCGCGCGCACCATGATAAATGCCGGGCGCAAAATGCCAGTTTTGCGCGTGGTGGCGGACCAGCGCGGCACCCCCACGGCGGCGTGCGATTTGGCGGATGCCATTCTCGTAATTGCAGATAAGATTTCCGCCACGGGCTGGCAGCCAGAATACCGGGGTATCTTCCATGCCACTGGTGGCGGCGAAACCACCTGGCACGGCTTTGCCACCGCTATTTTCCAGGAAGCAGCGAAACAGGGCTACCAACCGCCGGAGGTTCAGCCCATCGCCACGGCGGACTGGCCAACCCCCACCCGTCGCCCGCCCGATTCGCGGCTGGATGGCGGCAAGCTCGCCCGGGTGTTCGGGACTGCATTACCACCTTGGCGTGAAACACTCCCTGGGGTGATCACCGAATTAATGAAGTTTGACGTTTAACATAACGAAAAAATTACATTAATTCCGCCCCATACACGCTCTGCGTGTGGTAGGAGCGTTGCCATGAAACGAAGAGACTTTGTATAGTCTCAAGAGTTTCGGGTAACTATTAATCCGTGGGCAAATGATCGATTACAGCTCACAAATGGACAGTGAAGGAGAAGTTCAGGCTTCATGAGTCCTGCTTCATCACCAGGCGCCTCGAATACCGGGGTCGCCATTCTCCTCTCTACATTTAATGGGCAGGAATTTCTGTCCGTTCAACTGAACAGTTTTCTGGCTCAAACCCATGAGCGGTGGGTGTTGCATTGGCGCGACGATGGCTCCGCGGATGACACCGTGGCCATCATGCGTGAATTTGCTGCCCGCGTGGGGCCAGAGCGTTGTGTCGAGTCGCCCTCATCAGGTCCGCATCTGGGTGCCACTGCCAGCTTTCTCACATTACTGAGAGAGAGCATTGGCGCCATGGCGGTGGCCTTTGCAGATCAGGACGATGTATGGCTGCCGGGAAAACTGCATTCCGCCGTGGAAATGCTGGCAGATGCTGGCGAAACCCCTGCCCTTTATTGCGCCCGGCAATATCTGGTGGATGAAGCACTGCGCGGTGCCAAACTCTCAACGCATTATCGGGGCGTAGCTGGGTTTCCCGCCTGCCTCACCCAAAACATCGCCAACGGCAACACGCTAGTGATGAACGCCGCAGCTGCTGCCCTGGTGGCCACGGCAGATGAGCCGGAAGGCACCGTGCATGACTGGTGGTGCTATATCATCGTCTCGGCCTGTGGCGGGAATATCTTGTTTGATGAACGGCCCCAGGTGCTCTACCGGCTGCATAAGGGCAACCTCATCGGCCGTGCCCAACCGCTTTACGCCCGGGCTTTGGCCGCCATCCAGCGCGGCCCCGTGGTTTATATGACCATGATGCAGCGCCATACCGACGCTTTAATTACCCAGACACCAAAATTAACCCAAGAGGCAAGGCAGGATCTAACCCTGGTCCGGAAAGGGCTTTATGGTGGCTTCTTAAACCGCATTCTGGCTCTTCGCTGCCAGCGATTCCGCCGCCGTACGGCGCTTGAGAATCTCTTGTTCCGTTTCTGGTTTCTTAACAACCGGCGTTTTCTGCTCGCCGCCACAAACAAAAGGACGGCATTGCCCAACCTGCCCCAGCCTACGCCCAGTTATCAGGAAACCGGAAGCTAACCGGCCAGGAAGCCTTGTTCAGGCCCCGCGAATATCCTGCCAATCCTCGGTGAAGGGCTTCTTACGGAAGGTCGCCCAGATAAAATTCATCGTATAGCGCAGCCCGATGGTAAACACGCCTTCCCCCACCAACCGCCGGCCCGAGGATTGCGCCGGAAGATGGAAGGTGAATTTCACTGTTCCTACCTTGGAAAGCCGGTTCGCCATATCTGTATCCTCGCCATAGAAGGAAAACCGGAGGTCCGGATTGCCCAACTTGAGCATCGCGGCCCGTTTGACGATGAAATTCCCGCCCTGGAGCATCGAGCCCACGTTCAGGACATAATGATTGAATACATAAGCGAGCCAGGCCAGACGATAATAGCAGGCAACCACGGCATTCACCTTCCTCGGCACGCCGTAATAGACATACGGGCCGGAAAGCCCCACCAACGCCTCCGAACGACCGAACTGGCGCAACACCTCCGCCAGCCAGCCCGGCGGGATAATCGTATCCGCGTCTATATTGGCGATGAGCGCGCCGGTGGTGTTCTCAAAGCCGGTCCAACGGGCTTGCACCAGCCCTTTTCGGGGTTCGTCCACCACCTGCACACCCTCTACGGCAAGGGCCACTGCGCGGGTATCATCGGTGCTGGCATTATTCACCACGATAATCTCCGCATCCTGCCCCAGCTTCAGCCCTGTTCGGGTGATCTCATCGCGGATTGCGGAGAGTGAACGCGGAAGCAAAACCTGCTCGTTATAAGCCGGTACGACGAAACTGATCTTCATTGCGCATAAGCTCCTGAGACTCGGCGGCATGACCCCCCTCGTCCGGCTATCAACAAGGCATGAATGTGGAAAGCGAATGACTGTTTGATGAAAAATGGCAAGAATGCCAGATTTCCAGAGATAATTCAGCTTAAATCCTGCTGCGCCGGTTTTGGTACCCTAATCCGCCGGGGCCGGTTGACATATTCAGGCAGGGGCGGCATACCGCGCCTCCAATTGATCCATTCTAGCCGAGATATCCGATGAAGATCCGTAACTCTCTGAAATCCGCGAAGCTTCGCGACAAGAACTGCCGCGTTGTCCGCCGCCACGGCCGGGTTTACGTGATCAACAAGAAAAACCCGCGCATGAAGGCGCGTCAGGGCTAATTCTTTCAGCCTCATTTTGAGGCGGCAGACAGCCCGGCATTCGCCGGGCTTTTTGCGTTATGGGCCATCCGCCGCCGCCAGGGGTCGTGCCCCTGGGATTAACGTTAGTTAGCCTGCCAGCAGGGCCAGAGGGCGGGGCCAGAACATACCAGCCCGAGCGCGATAAGCATTATAAGCTCCGGCCAGCTCGGAATTGGCGAATTTCCGCTCCTCCCGCGAAGCTGCCTCAATATACAGAGCCGTCATCAGAACAGGTGCTATCCACCCTAGCAGCCCGTGAACAGCCACCGCCGTGCCCAACCAAAACAGAATATAAGCCAAGTAGAACGGGTGCCGCACATAGCGGTACGGCCCGTGTTGCAGCAGAAAATTCGGTGCGTCGGTATCAAAAGCCAAGGTTGGCGGGGTAAGGCGGCTGGCGGCCACGGCAGCGGCAAACACCGCCGCAGAGGCAATGAACAGCCCCAGCGAGATGAGCCAAAAAGTGGAAGCGCCCTGGGTGAGATGGAGCAGAAAAGCGACAAACAAAGCCAGGCTGAGCAGGCTTGTGACCTTCATGCCCAGCGGCATCGCCCCGGTGGAGCGAAAATGCTTACTCACCCCCCAGGAAAACGCGGCGAAACAGCTCACCGCGGCAATACCGGTAATAACAGTTGATAAAATATTCATTATCGGAGCTCTTCAAGAATTTTATTAACGCCGGAACACGATAAGGTCAGGCCGCAAAAACATTCACTGCCTCGCCCGCCAGCAAGCTGCCATAGGCCTGTTTGGTGGAATCATCCGTGGCAACGAAGGGAATATCAGACATTAGCTTCTCGTAACGCGCGCTGGGGCAAAGCATCAGGTTTGTTTCAAACTTCACACCCGCATAACGGCGCGGCCCGGCAACATATTCAAAATGCATACGTTTATAGAAAGAAGTGTGGTTCCGGCGCACGCAATTCAGCATCATGTCCGCGCCTTCCTCAATCACCAGGAAGGAGACGAAGCGATACAGAACAAATACCAGCATGAAATCATCGGCATAATCCGGATGCCGGACGAGCCGGTTAATCTCGGTCAGTTTTGCCGGGCGGCCGGTCTGCACGCCATCGGCCAGGGCCATCACGTCCTCGGGGAAGATGCGTTTGGCGGGAATATCGCTCCAACCCGTCAGCGTGGGGTCATTGATCAACGTGCACAACCGGACCGAGGCCGCGGGGCGCCCATGCTTATAAATCACCACACACCGGCTATTGGGCAGAAGATCGTCGGCATCTGAGAACTGGCCGCCCGGCATCGGGTCTATATATCCGCCAGAGAGATAGCTGGCATGACGGATTGAAAATGCATCCGCCCTCGTCTGTTCATCCACAGCTAGTTTAGCGGTCAACCCTTCAGGTTCGCCGATAACCCGCCCGCGAACAAGACCCGTCGTCTGATATTTAAGTGAACTCACGGTAAATTCTCCTTGATCTGCAACCAAAACAAGAAAGATTAGAAACTAATTCTCTCGAAAGATGTAGCCATAAGATTTATTGACAAGTCGCTACAATCCGTTTCTGTCTGGAATCTTTTGTTAATGAATCCCGTATTTTTCTTGTTTTCACAGCTTAAGATTTCGTAATAATATATTGTTATTTATACTTCGCAGCGATTCGTCGTCCCGAATTGAGACGCGACTTTCCGCTGGCATAATGAACTAAAAAACTTTAAATTACGAAAATGATTTTTTTAATCAATTTTCACTAAGCAAAATGAAATCATCAATTAATTATGGTCTTTTCTAAAAAAAGATAGTACTTTAGGTTGTGTGCCATGGAAGTGGCTTTTTGTGTTTTTTAGTACTGAAAGTCGTAACCTGAGCATTTCATGACGGATTCGCCCTTCCTCGCTTCTGACCGCCAGCTTCAGTTCCCACGCGCACGGAAATTGATCGCGGATTTGCGAAAAGCAGTTGGCAAATTTGCTATGGGAACACCTATCCCGTTGGATTTGAGCGAGAGGATACTTCTCGATCAGGCTACAGATTTCAGCTACGTGATGAGCGCGATTTCGTTGCTCGGCCTCAGCACGATCGGGTTGATTTTCTCAGATTTTTTCTCTTCAGCAGATAAATTCTTTTCATCGACGGATAAAATCGCTCTTTTAGCCGCAACCAGCGGCGTTTCATCCTGCTATCTGGCAATTCTCTTTAGTGCTCACCGGTGGCTGCTCCGCCCTGCCGCTAATCCGCAGGCCGCCAAGGCATACATCGCAAAAATGGCACGCGTGCTGTTTCTGCTGGGGCTTTTCTGGTTCTGCCTGCTGGTCGTCACTGTCGGGCAGGCCACCCCCGGCCAGCTAAATCTTCTTTACAGCATTATGGCTGGCTGCTTGGCCACACCCGTAATGGTCTTTCCCGCGGTTTGCGCCTTCGCCTTCTGGCTACCGGTATCAGTTGGCATTTCCGTCGCTGTCATTGTTTCCCACCAGGCGGATTTATTCGCCGTTCTTGATCTGCTGTCCTTCATCGGTCTCACCGGCTTCTGCATTTTTTATCTTAATCGGCGGATGAACGAGCGGGCCATCAGTTCCATCCGGTTGGAAGAAAACGCCGAGGTTATCCGGCTGCTGTTGAAGGACTTCGAGGAAAGCGCCTCTGACTGGCTGTGGGAAACCAATGCTAAAATGGAGCTGCATGAGGTAAGCCAGCGCCTCATCCAGGTGGCGCGGCGCCCGGCCGAGAGTTTCCAGGGGCTATTCCCTGGGGCAATGCTGGGTGAGGACACGATGCGAGACGCCGCCCCCGGCACCACGGTGGAGAGGCTGCAACGCGCCATCCACGAACGTTCGCCGTTCCGAGACCTTGTGGTGCCGGTAACAATCGAAGGAGATCAACGTTTCTGGTCGCTCACTGGCAAACCAATTCTGGATAAGGAGGGCCGTTTTGGCGGATACCATGGTGTCGGGTCCGACATTACCGGTCAGCGCCGCCAGCAGGAGCACATCGCCTTCCTTGCCCGGCACGACAGCCTGACCAGGCTCGCCAACAGGATGCTGTTCTCGGAAGTGCTGCATCAATGTTGCGACACCGCGAACATCGCCGGTTTCGCCATGCTCTGCCTCGACCTCGATAATTTTAAAAACATCAATGACACGCTGGGCCACGCCACCGGCGATGCCGTACTGGTCGCAGTAGCGGAGCGCCTGCGCGGGTGCATCCGGGAATTCGACCTCGCGGCGCGGCTAGGCGGGGATGAATTCGCGATTATCGTCATCACCGCGGATAAAAACGAAGCCTGGAACATCGCCTCCCGCATCATCGAGCGCATCATGCGTCCCTTTCAGTTCGATGGGCAGCTTCTGCAAATCGGCGTTTCCATTGGCATCACCATGGCCCCGGAGGACGGCACAACTCCGGCCCAGCTCATGAAAAACGCGGATCTCGCACTCTACCGCGCGAAAAGCGACGGGCGCGGCATCGTGCGCGTGTTCGACACGGAGATGGACGAAGCGATGCACGCACGCCGCGCCATGCTCGCGGCTTTGCGTCAGGCCTTGAGCCGTGAAGAGCTCACCGTCATGTTCCAGCCCATTGTCAATCTAAGAGATAACCGGATCGCTGGGGCGGAGGCACTGGTGCGCTGGCATCACCCGGAGCTTGGCAACGTCCCGCCCTCGCAATTTATTCCGCTTGCCGAGGAAAGTGGGCTGATCGAGGAGATCAGCGATTTCGTGTTGCGCCAAGCCTGCGCCGAAGCCGCCACCTGGCCGGACAATATCACCATCGCGGTGAATATCTCGCCATTGCTAATCCGCGACCAGCAGATCGTGGAGCATGTCACCAATGTTCTCACCACCACCGGCCTGCCCCCCACAAGGCTGGAGCTTGAGGTGGTGGAAAGCACCATGCTGGAATTCGGCAAGCCGACAGAGGATGCGTTGCGCCAGCTCCATCAACAGGGCGTACGTATCGCTCTGGACGATTTCGGCACCGGCTATTCCTCGCTGTCTTATCTGCGGCGCTTTCCCTTCGGCAAGGTCAAAATCGACAGCTCATTCATCCGCGATCTTGGCCATGAAAAAGCCGATAATTCGATCGTGCTCGCCATTATCGGCCTCGCCGAGCGGATGAACCTGCTGGTGACAGCCGAAGGCGTGGAGACGATGGAGCAGGCGCAAATTCTGCGAAAATACGGTTGCCCGCAGGCACAAGGGTTTCTTTTCCACCATCCACTAGGCGGCGAGGAGTTCGCGCGGCTGGCAGCCAACCAAACTGGCAACGCCGAATCTGGTGCCTTGTCGCACTAGAGCGCGAGGACTTTAGGTTCGCTCATTTTGTGAGCGAGCCTAAAGTCTGATCGCCCTCACCTTCATTGTTTTAGAGGCGGATTCAGATTTTAGAGCGGATCACCGGGTGATTCGATCTAAAATCATCCGACTCTAAACGCGATTGGCCTTGTGCGCCAGCAATGGCTAAGTAAGCGGTCATGAAGGAAGCTGCGGGTGCGTCGCCGGCAATGGCGCAATGGTTCGCCCTTAAAGCACAGCATGAAGATGCGCTGCTATTCTTTCGCATGGGCGATTTTTATGAGCTGTTCTTCGCCGATGCCCAGGCTGCCAGCGCCGCGCTGGATATCGCACTCACCGCCCGCGGCCAGCACCAGGGCCAGCCCGTGCCCATGTGCGGCGTGCCGGTTTCCCAGGCGGAGGTGTACCTCGCCCGGCTCATCCGGCGGGGCTTCCGCGTGGCCATCGTTGAGCAGTTGGAAGACCCGGCAGAGGCCAAAGCGCGCGGTGCCAAGGGACCGTTACGGCGCGGGGTGGTGCGGCTCGTCACTCCCGGCACGCTTACAGAGGAGGCATTGCTGGAGGCTGGCCGGGCGAATTTCTGCACCGCCATCGTGGCGCATGAGGGCCGGTTCGGCGTGGCCTGGGCGGATATCTCAACCGGCCAATTTGAAACCGAGCAAGCGGATGCGGATGGCCTTGCCGCCATTCTTGGACGCCTAGACCCGGCGGAGATTTTGGCGGCGGAGGAAATTCCCCTTGGCCCCCATGCCGCAAGGCGGGTTGAAACCAAACGCATGGCGCTGGCCCTGCCGCTCAACGCCGAGGCGGCGCGGCGGGAGCTGGCGCAGAAATTCGGTGCCGCCAGCCTGGATGCGTTTGGGGATTTTTCCTCCGCTGAGGCGCTCGCCGCCGGTTTCGTGCTGGCCTATATTGAGGCAACGCAGATGGGCAGCCAGCCCCGGCTTTCGCGCCCTGCCAGTGCCGGGCTTTCCGGGCAACTCGCCATGGATGCCGCCACCCGCCAGAGCCTGGAACTTGCCAACGCCCGCGGCGGCACGGAAGCGGGAAGTTTGCTGGGTGCCATCAAACGCACCGTATCGCCCGCTGGCGCGCGGCTGCTGGCAAGCTGGGTCACCGCCCCGCTTTGCACGCTGGAGCCATTGCTCGCCCGCCAAGCCGCCTGGCTCGCCTTGCGGGATTCCGGCCAGGCGGAGGCCGTGCGCTCTGTCTTGCGGGGCGCGCCAGACATGGCCCGGGCTTTGGGCCGCATCTCTCTTGGCCGCGCCAGCCCGCGCGACCTTGCCGCCGTCAAAGCCGGGCTGAAAGCAGGCTTGGCTCTCGCCCCCTTGCTGCCAGATGGCGCGGCATTACTGGAAACCTCCGCCGCTGCCCTCACCCCGGCTCCGAATTTGCTAACAACCTTGCAGGCCGCCTTGGCTGAGCCTGCCCCACTGCGGCTGGATGAAGGCAACGCCATCGCCACTGGTTTCGATGGCGAGCTGGATGCCGAACGCGCCCTGCGGGACGACACCCGCCGTATCATCGCGGAATTCCAAACCGAGCTTGCCCAGCGCTACGGCGTCGCCGCTTTGAAAATCCGCCATCACGCCCAGCTTGGCTATGTGCTGGAAGCCCCGGCCGGGGCGGTGGACTCTCTGCGCGCCTATCCTGAGCTGCAACTGCGCCAAGGCATGGCCAATGGGGCGCGCTTCACCCAGCCGGAACTTTCAGAGCTGGACCGCCGTATCACCGAGGCCGGTGCCCGCGCCGGCGCGCGGGAGCGGCTGGTGTTCTCCTGGTTGGTAAAGCAGGTGCTGGATGTAGCGGAGAAACTGGCCGAATGCTCGGCCGCGCTGGCGCTGATGGATGTGCTGCAAAGTGCTGCCCAGCTCTCGCTTTCTGGCCGTTATTGCTGCCCGGTGCTTTCAAGCGACGAGGCATTTTCCATCACTGCGGGGTGCCACCCAGTGGTGGAAGCAGCCCTGCCGCCGGGCACCGGCTTCATTCCCAATGCTTGCGAGCTTCCCCCCTCCCAGCGGTTGATGCTGCTTACCGGCCCCAACATGGCGGGTAAATCCACCTTCCTGCGCCAGAACGCGCTGCTGGTGGTGCTGGCCCAGGCGGGGCTGCCGGTGCCGGCCGAGGAAATGCGGCTCGGGCTGGTGGATAGGCTGTTCTCCCGCGTTGGGGCGGCGGATGACCTCGCCTCCGGCCGTTCCACCTTCATGGTGGAAATGACTGAAACCGCCGCCATCCTGCACCAGGCGGGACCAAAAAGCTTCGTCATCGTGGATGAGATCGGCCGGGGCACCGGGACGCGCGATGGCCTGTCCATCGCCCAGGCGGTGCTGGAAAGCCTGCACAACCAAAACCGAAGCCGCGCCATATTTGCCACACATTTTCATGAGCTAGTGCAGCTTTCGGAATCTCTGCCGCGCCTTAAAGCGCATACAATGCGGGTGAAGGAATTCCGCGGCGAGGTGGTGTTTATGCACGAAGTTATCGAAGGTGCCGCACAAAAAAGCTGGGGGGTGCATGTTGCGCGCCTGGCGGGGGTGCCGGATGCGGTACTGCGCCGGGCCGAAACCCTGCTGAAAGCCGCCGAGCGCCAGCAGAACGCCGCCACCCCGCTGCCGCTTTTTGCCTGCCCGCCGCCAACCGCCTCACCCGAAACAGAGAGCCTGCTGCTGGCGCTGCTGGCTCTGGAGCCAGACAACCTCTCCCCACGGGAGGCGTTAGACCAGCTTTACCAACTGCGCGAGCAAGTGCGGCAAATCCGCAGCGGCTTCACGGAAAATGCGAGCTAAATCGTTTGTCTTCATTTCCAACTAACCCCAGTTTGATTTAGCGTGTTCGGTATGCCTGAAACCAGGAAACTGCCTAATATCTCTGCCGCCCTCACTGAGTTCCTGAACGCGGGAGGCCCCCCTGCGCGGGATGAGGCGCTCATCGCTTTCCGCCGTCAGCTTGGGCGGGTACAGATGCATGTGCAAACCTGCTTTGAGACGGATGGTTTGAACGGCCTCCAGGCCGCCCGGCTTCATGCCTGGTTGATGGATGAGCTTGTTAGCGCCTTGCTCAGCTACACGCTGCAGCTGATGCCGCTTGCCGCAGAGGACAAGCTGGCCATGGCGGCCACCGGTGGTTATGGCCGCGCCACGCTGGCGCCGTTTTCGGATATCGACCTGCTGTTCCTCACCGGCCCCACGCCTTCTGCCGCGTTGAATGAGGCGGTTGAGTTCATTCTGTATTTCCTGTGGGATCTCGGGTTGAAGGTCGGCCATGCCGTACGCAGCTTGGCAGAATGCCTGCATGAGGCGAAAGAGGATGTAACAATCCGCACCTCGATGCTGGATGCACGCTGCCTCGCCGGTGACCGTTCACTTTTTGCTAATTTCCAAACCGCCTTCCGCGCCGATTGCGCGGTTGAGGGCCCTGGCGAATACATCCACGAGAAGCAGGCCGAGCGCGCCGCGCGCCACAAGCGGTTTGGCGACACACCCTTCATGGTTGAGCCGAATGTGAAAGAGGGCAAAGGCGGCTTGCGAGACCTGCAAACGCTCTATTGGCTCTCCCGTTACGTATTCAACACCTTCGCGATGACCGAACTGGTGGGCAAGGAAAGCCCCGGCGGCGGCATCCTCACTGAAACCGAGGCCCGCGCCTGCAAGCGCGCCTGGGAATATCTCTGGACCGTGCGCTTCCACCTGCATTACGTTGCGGGCCGGGCGGAGGAACGTTTAACCTTCGACTTCCAGCCCGTGGTGGGCGCCCGCATGGGCTATACCCGCCATGGCAGGCAGGACGGCGTTGAACGTTTCATGCGCCATTACTTCCTGGTGGTGCGGGAAGTTGCGCGCGTCACCAGCGTTCTGGAACCCGCACTTATCCGCGTGGCCCTCGGCCCGCCCGCCATTGCCCCCACCACAGATGCCTCGCTTATCGCCGCAGGCTTCGTGCTGGCGGACGGGCAAATTCTGTTCGCGCCCGGGCACGACCCAGCCACCGACCCAACCAGTATTTTCCGCATTCTCATTGAGGCGCGGGACCGCGGACTTGCCCTGCACCCCTTGGCTAAGCGCACCCTTATTCGTTGCGCAGCACTTGGTGCCGATTTGCGCGGCAATAAAAAAGCCGCTTCGCTGTTCCTCAACCTGCTTTGCGGTGGCGATGGCCAGACGCCAGGCCCTGGCGGCGATTCAGCCGAATGGCTGGGCGTTTTGAATGAATGCGGCATCCTTGGCCGCTTCATGCCAGATTGGCGGCGCATCGTCGGGCAGATGCAGTTTGATACCTACCACGTTTACACGGTGGATATTCATACCGTGCAAGCCATCCGCAACCTTAACCTGCTGGAAAACGGCAAGCTTAAGGAAGTCGCACCGGTCTCAACTGAACTCGTCGGCCAAATTCAGTCTCGCCGCGCGCTTTACGTCGCGGTTCTGCTGCATGATATCGCCAAGGGAAGAGGCGGCGACCATTCCGTGCTGGGCGCGGAACTGGCGCTCACCATCTGCCCAGCCCTGGGGCTGGACCAGGAAGAGACTGAAATGGTCTCCTGGTTGGTGCTGCACCATCTGCTGCTCAGCCAGACTGCCTTTTCCCGCGACATCGACGACCCGAAAACCATTCTAGACCTGGCGGATACCATCCAAAGCCCTGAGCGGCTGCGCCTGCTGCATATTCTCACCATCTCGGATATCCGCGCGGTTTCACCCAAGGTGTGGAATGGCTGGAAAGCAACGTTGCTGCGCGAGCTCTACACCCGTGTGGCGGAGGTTCTGGAAGGCGGGCTCTCCACCACCGAGCGGGATATGCGTATCGCAAAGGTAAAGGAGGTCGTAACCTCCCTGCTGAGCGATTGGCCCAGTGAGGCGCGGGAGGATTTCCTCTCTCTTGGCTACCCCAGTTACTGGCTGGGGTTCGACCCTGAAAGTATCGAGCGCCATGGCCGCATGATCCGCGATGCCAAAGCGCGGAACGCGCCGCTCACCATTCAAAGCGAGCCCCTGCCCGCCCGCGCGGTGACGGAGGTTGTGGTCTACACCGCCGACCATGCCGGGCTGTTCAGCCATATTGCAGGTGCGCTCGCCATCGCAGGCGCTTCGATCGTGGATGCGCGGATCCATACGCTCACCGATGGCATGGCACTGGATACATTCTGGATCCAAGACGCCAATGGCGGCCCGTTCGAATCTCCGCACCGCCTCGCCCGGCTTTCCACCGCCATCGAACACACACTCACCGGGCGCATCAAGCTGGCGGCAGAAATCCGCAAAGCCACCAAAAGCCTGGTCCCGGGGCGTATGCGCGCCATCCATGTGCCCCCGCGCGTGGTGGTGGATAACCGTGCCTCCAACCGGCACACCGTTATTGAGGTGAACGGGCGCGACCGCCCTGGGCTGCTGCACGACGTAACGGCGGCCATCTCCGATGAAGGGCTGCAAATTGCCTCCGCGCACGTAACCACCTACGGCGTGCGCGCGGTGGACGTGTTTTATGTAAAAGACGTGTTCGGCATGAAGGTGGAGAACGAGCGCAAACTCGCCCAGCTCCGCCAGGCCCTGCTCGCCGCATTAAAACCGACGATCGACGATACACCCCCGCCAACAGGAAGCTCTTCCAAACAACCCGCCGCGGCGGCGTAAACAACCGAGCATCAGGCATGGCCCTCAAGGTTTCTCCC
>JAGWIE010000200.1 GCA_028866445.1 Rhodospirillales bacterium
GCCATGCTGGCGGCGTTGAAATCGAGAGTGGTGCCGGTAAGGGTGCCGGTCTGGGTGATGCCGCCGGTGCTGTCCAGCGAGAGCATTGCGTTGGCGAAGCTTACTGCCCCTTCGGTGATGATGGAGCTGGCGGAATGCCCATTGGCATTGCCCAGAATGATCTCCGCCGCCGGGCTCATGGCACTCACCAGCGCCTGGGAGAGTTGCAGGCCAGCAACGCTGTTGCCGCCGAGGTCGATAGCGCCATTGCTGTAGGGGGCGAGCGCGATGGTGGCTGCGGTAAGGCTGCCGCCAGTGCCTTCCAGCAGCCCGTTGGTGGCCAGCGCCAGGCTGGTGCCCGCACTCACTGCCCCGCCCAGCGTGATGGTGCCGGTATTGTCCAGTACAATGTTCCCGGAGGCAGACAGCGCCCCAAGAGTGCCAATGCTGTTGGCGCCCGCAAGCTGAACCCCGCTGCCACTGCCGGAAAGGGTGGAAATATCCAATGCCCCGGTGCCCGCCTGGGAAATACCGCCTGAGGAGGCGAGCGCCAGCGCCGTTCCGTTCACGGTGCCGTTCAAGGCGATGCTGGTACCGGTGAGGCTGATCGCCTGGCCGGTGAGGGTGCCCGCCTGGATCACCCGGCCTGAACTATCCACCGCCAGGGTTGGTTGCAGGCTGATATTGCCTTCCAGCTCCACCAGGCTGGCGAGGTGCCCCGCCGCACTGCCGAAATTCAACACCGAGGCGGATGTATCCAGCGCCCCCAGCAAAGCCGAGGAGAGAATCAGCCCGCCCGCTGTGGTGCCGCCCGCATCCAGCGTACCATTCCCGTAAGGGGCGATGGAGATGGTGCCGGATGGTGCCGCGATATGGCCGCCGCTTTCGGTGATCGCCGTTGCCACCAGCGCCACATCACCGCCACTGCCCGCCGCCAGAGTGCCATGAAGGCCGAGCGTGCCGTTAACGGCCAGGGTGATATCCGCCGCGCTGACGGTGTTCGCCACCGCGAGATTGGCGTTATTCGCCAGATTCAACGTGCCGGTGCCGGTGAACTGCCCGAGTGTGCCGATGGTATTGCCGGTGCCGTCCAGGCTAACATCACCACCCGCTGTGCCGGTGAGTTGTGTCACATCCAGCGCCCCGGTGCTGGCCTGGCTGACGGCCCCGCTGGCCGCCAGGCCAAGTGCGGTGCCGTTCACGGTGCCGTTCAAGGCGATGCTGGTGCCGGTGAGGCTGATCGCCTGGCCGGTGAGGGTGCCCGCCTGGATTACGCGGCCGGAGCTATCCACCGCCAGGGTTGGCTGCAGGCTGATATTGCCTTCCAGCTCCACCAGGCTGGCGAGATGCCCCGCCGCACTGCCGAAATTCAGCACCGAGGCGGATGTATCCATTGCCCCCAGCAGCGCGGAGGAGAGAATGAGCCCGCCCGCTGTGCTGCCGCCCACATCCAGCGTGCCATTGCCGTAAGGGGCGATGGAGATGGTGCCCGAGGGTGCCGCGATATGGCCGCCGCTTTCGGTGATCGCCGTTGCCACCAGCGCCACATCGCCGCCGCTGGCCGCCGCCAATGTGCCATGAATGCCCAGCGTGCCATTCGCTGCCAGGATAATATCCGCCGCGCTCACGGTGTTCGCCACCGCGAGATTGCCGGTATTGGCCAGATCAAGCGTGCCGGTGGTGAGGAACCCTGTCAGCGTGCCGATGGTATTCTGCGTGCCGGTCAGCACGGCGTCCCCGCCGATGGAACCAGCCCCCGTCGTCAGGCTGGTAACGGTAATGCCGCCCCCAGCCCCTTCGGTTACCGTGCCGCCGCTGCCCAGCACCAGCTCCGTGCCGGTGATAACGCCGTTGATGTCGATGGTGTTGCCAGCGCCGGAATCAGCGAGGGTTATGGTGTCAGCATTCAGCGCCGCGCCCACGTCCAGCGTGCCAGCGGCGCTGATGTCCAGCGCACCGGCCAAAGAAATGCTGGCGGTGATGCTTAGATCCTGCCCCGATGTCAGCTCAAGCGTGCTTGTTTTAGTGGTTAAATTGATGGCGCTGGCGACGGAAAGCAGCTTGCTCGCCTCAAGAATAATCGTGCCGCGCAACCCGGAAAGGTCGGCGGGGTCGAGATAGGAAACCGTGCTGGTGTCGGTGCCGAATGTCGTCGACGTGCCACCGGCGGTGCCGGAGCTTGCAGTGCCGGTGCTGGTTGTAGAGGCGCTGGTGACGACCAGCGTCTGCGGGTCCAGCAAAATCTCGCCTGCCTGGCCGTCGATGGCGGTGTCGATCACCGTGCCGCCGAGGCTGATAACGCCATCGGAAGAAATTTCCACATTTCCGCCATTGCCGCCAAGCTGGCCGCCGGTGGAGGAAATGGTGCCCGCAAAATCAGTTCGCTTGGCGCTTAGCAGCGTTACTTTGCCGCCATTGCCTGTGGCAATCGCATCGGCCTTAATCTCGGCACCGGCGGCGATGCTCACGGCTTCAGCGCGCGGGGCTGTGGTATCGGCCGCACCCTGCGCCACACGCTGCAAATTCGTGCCCAGCCCAATATTGCCGCCGCCCGCCTGGCCGGAGGTGTCGATAACCGCGTTGGAGGCCACCGCAACCTTGCCTGTGGCCAGCACTTGCACATTGCCGCCAGTGCTGCCCGCCACTTCGCCCTGCGCCAGCAAATTGCCCGCGATGTTGATACCGCCTCCCACGGCCTGCAAGGCGATGGTGCCGGTTTGCCCATCTGTGCTGTTGGCGCGCAGCGTGCCACCCACCTGCAAAAGCTGGCTCACCAACGCATCCGCATCCGCAGCCGTGATCGTGATTCTGCCGCCATCGGCGACAATCAACCCCTTATTCGTCACCAAAGCGGGAACGGCTTTGCCGTTCAAATCCACTTCCCGCACGGCCTTGGTCACGTCCAGCGAGACGAGCTTGTCTCCGTACAGATCCAGCGTGAAGGCATCCGCCCCGGCCAGCACCACCTGGCCGAGCCGCGCTGAAATGAGGCCGTTATTGGCCACCTGCGGTGCCACCAGCCCCACTAGCCCGGCCTGGCCCGCGGTAATCTCGCCGTCATTGACGATTTTCGCCCCTGGGTTGGGCGCGCCGGTGAAGGCCATCCGCCCGGCCATGAAATCGGAGTTTTTAATGTCCGAGGTCGAGACAATCACGGATTGTGCCGTAACCTCCGCCCCCTTGGTGAACACCACGCCGGACTGGTTGATGAGCACGATCTGCCCATTGGCGCTGATATGCCCGGCGATGACCGAGGGGCTGGGGGTGACGACACGGTTGAGCGTAATGGCGCTGGCGGAAGGCTGCACATAGGTTACGTGTGCATCTGCGCCGACATTATAGCTCTGCCAGTTAATCGCGGCGCGGCCGGTGCTCTGGGTGATGGTGGTGCTGCCGGTTGCCTGCGCGATGCTCGCATTGCCGCCCACCACGGCACCGCCTTGCGGGGTGGTGTCGGCGGCGATGTTCTGGGCGCGCGCGGGCAAAGGATGCACCAGCACCGCGCTAAGTGCCGTGCTGGCCAGCAGCCATGCGCCGCGCCAGGCCTTCCGGCTCTGGCCACGCAAGGGCGGCGTATTCTTCTGCCGTTCCATCGCCATCTCCTGCCTCCCGGCGCTTAAAACCGCGCCGTAACACCC
>JAGWIE010000201.1 GCA_028866445.1 Rhodospirillales bacterium
CACGACCCGAAAATTTACTGGAGCCCCTGAAATGGTTCATCCCGCGCTTGCCGCCGTTACCAAACGCATCATCGAACGCAGCCGCTTGCGGCGCGGGCTTTATCTGCAACGCGTGAGTGCTGCGGCCAGCACCAAACCAAAACGTCAGGCGCTGGGTTGTGCGAATCAGGCACATGGTTTCGCGGGCTGCGGGGCGGGCGATAAATCCGTGTTGCGGGACGGCACCGGGCCCAGCCTTGGTATCGTGACGGCCTATAACGACATGCTTTCCGCCCACCGGCCTTATGAGAGCTACCCGGAGCTTATCCGAGATGCCGCGCGCGCGGCGGGTGGTGTGGCGATGGTGGCGGGCGGCGTGCCGGCGATGTGCGATGGTGTAACCCAAGGCGAGGCGGGCATGGAGCTTTCGCTCTTCTCGCGGGACGTGATCGCGCTGGCCACCGGCGTGGCACTCAGCCATGCCACCTTCGATGCCGCCTGTTTTCTTGGTATTTGCGACAAGATTGTGCCGGGCCTGCTCATCGGCGCGCTCACCTTCGGGCATTTGCCTTCGGTGTTCATCCCCGCCGGGCCAATGCCCTCTGGTCTACCGAACGGCGAGAAGGCCAAAATCCGCCAGCTTTACGCCGAGGGTAAAGTGGACCGCGCGGCACTTTTGCAGGCTGAGGGCGAGGCGTATCACGCGCCGGGCACCTGCACGTTCTATGGCACCGCCAACACCAACCAGATGCTGGTGGAGATTATGGGTTTGCATGTGCCCGGTGCGGCTTTTGTAAATCCGGGCACGCCCTTGCGAGACGCGATAACGCGCTTTGCTGTGCAGCGGGTGATGTCTCACACCGCGCTCGGCAACGATTATCTGCCCATCGGCCAGATGATTGATGAGCGCAGCTTTGTGAACGCGATTGTGGCCCTGCACGCCACGGGTGGGTCCACCAATCACACCATCCATCTGCTGCCTATGGCGGCGGCGGCGGGCATCACCCTCACCTGGGAAGATCTGGCGGATATCGCCGCCATCACCCCGCTGCTCTGCCGCATTTATCCTAACGGCCAGGCGGATGTGAATCACTTTCACGCAGCGGGCGGCACGGGGTTCTTAATCCGCGAACTGCTGGCAGCCGGGCTGCTGCATGAGGATGTGCAGACCGTGATGGGCGAGGGGCTTTCCGCTTATATCAAGGAGCCATATCTGCAAGATGGCGAACTTGCCTGGCGCGACCCGCCAGAGGCGAGCGGGGATGAGACGGTGCTGCGTGGCCATGCCAACCCCTTCCAGCCCACGGGCGGCCTGGCGTTGCTGCGGGGTAATCTTGGCCAGGCCGTGGTTAAAACCTCCGCCGTGATACCAGAGCGTCATGTTATCGAAGCTCCATGCCGCGTGTTCCACAGCCAGGAAGCTGTGCAGGACGCCTTCAAGGCCGGGGATCTGAACCAGGATGTAGTGGTGGTGGTGCGTTTTCAGGGGCCGAAGGCCAATGGTATGCCGGAGCTGCATAAGCTGATGCCGCCTCTGGGCGTGTTGCAGGATAAGAGCTTTAAAATTGCCCTGGTGACAGATGGCAGGCTTTCCGGCGCTTCGGGCAAGGTACTTTCGGCCATTCATGTAACCCCCGAGGCGTTGGCGCGCGGACCGTTAGCCAAACTGAAGGATGGCGACGTGGTGCGGGTGGATGCCGTGAACGGCACGCTGGATGCTTTGGTGCCAGAGTCCGAGTGGGCGGCGCGGCCCAACGCCCTGGCGGATATGGACTCCAGCCATCACGGCACCGGGCGGGAGCTGTTCGCCCCATTCCGCCATCTTGTCAGCCGGGCGGATCTCGGCGCCAGCATATTCGCCTATGAGGAGGAACACGCATGATCCAGGACGGTTTAGACACCATCATGCGTCTTGCCCCGGTTATCCCGGTAGTGATCGTGGACAGCGTTGAAGAGGCCGTGCCGCTGGCGCGCGCGCTGGTGAAAGGCGGCTTGAGGGCGATTGAGATCACGCTGCGCACTGCCGCGGGGCTGGAGGCAATCCGCGCCGTGGCGGCGGAGGTAGAAGGGGCTGTGCCCGGCGTTGGCACGGTTCTCACCCCGCAGCAATATAAACAGGCGGCCAAAGTCGGAGCGAAATTCGCTGTCTCCCCAGGGGCGACGCCAAAGCTGTTGGATGCGGCGGAGGATTCTGACCTAGCCCCGCTGCCGGGCATCGCCACCGCTTCAGAAGCCATGGCGTTGATCGAGCGCGGCTACCGTTTCGCGAAATTCTTCCCCGCTGAGGCGGCAGGCGGGGCGCCGTTTCTGGCTTCCATCGCCTCGCCATTGCCGCAGCTCAGCTTCTGCCCCACGGGCGGCATTACGCCCGAGATCGCGCCGCGTTATCTTAAACTTTCCAACGTCATCTGTGTTGGCGGGTCTTGGATGGTGAAGCGCAGAGCGATTGAGGCCAAAGACTGGGACGCCATTACCGCGCTGGCGGCAGAGGCAGCACAGCTCATCACGCTCTAGCTCAGGCGGGCGTGAAGCTTAGCGCCAGCCCGTTCATGCAATAGCGCAGGCCGGTTGGCGGGGGGCCATCCGGGAACACATGGCCCAGATGCCCGCCGCATCGGCTGCAATGGACTTCCGTTCGGTCCATACCTAGCGAGTCATCCTGCTGCTCATCCACCGCATGGGGCAGCGGGGCGTAAAAGCTGGGCCAGCCCGTGCCGCTGTCGAACTTGGTGGCGGAGGAATAGAGCGGTAGGGCGCAGCCCGCGCAACTAAAAACACCCTTGCGGTGCTCGTTCAGCAATGGCGAGGAGAATGGCGGCTCCGTGCCTGCCTGGCGCAGAATGTTATATTGCGCGGGGGTGAGCAGCTTACGCCATTCGGCATCTGTATGCGTCACCTTGTAGGTGCTGGCGTGGGCACGCGGGCCCAGGGCGAGCGCGCTGGCGGAGGCCAGCAGGAAACGTCGGCTGATCATGGCTGGCCTTTCAAGACTGTAACAGGCTGCGCCAAGTAAAGTGCAGGAAACTGCGTTTGCAGAGCCTTTATCTTGGGAATGTCGTTATACGCGATGTAGGGATAGTCCGGGTGCCGGACGAGAAAATCCTGATGATAGGCTTCTGCCTGGTAGAAGGGCATTGCTGCCGCCACCTGGGTGACGATAGGGGCGGGGAAGGAATGTGCCGCGGAAAGCTGCGCTATATACCGGGTGGCGATCTGCTTTTGCATGGGCGTTTCCGCCCAGATCATGCCGCGATATTGCGTACCCTGGTCCGGCCCCTGGTAATCCAACTCTGTCGGGTCGGCGGTGACGGCGAAATAAATCTGTAAAATCTGGCCGTAAGAGATGATCTGCGGATTAAAGGTTATCTGCACGGATTCCGCATGGCCGGTGGTGCCGGTGCTGACAGTTTCATATTGCGCGGTGGATGCCGCACCGCCTGTATAACCCGCCACGGCCTGGGTAACGCCTTTCACATGCTCATACACGCCCTGCACGCCCCAGAAACATCCGCCGGAGAGGATCGCGGTTTCGCTGGTGGCGGCATCCGGCGGATTATAAGCCGGGGCGGGCACGGAAGCAGCTTGTGCAAGCCCGCTTGAAGGGGCGGCGAGAAACAGAAGGGGAAGTAATAATTT
>JAGWIE010000202.1 GCA_028866445.1 Rhodospirillales bacterium
AGCCAATGGCCAGCGGGTCAAGTCAACAGGGAGGCTTCACGTCTGGGAGACGTAGGGACCGAAGTCCCTGCTTGGCTCTCACCAAGCATGTTGTATATAAGCCACTATAGAAATTTTTTAAGTGCTAAATTCGCAACCCTGTTGATTTTCTGTAACAGCATGTTCCAGACCCGGCCCGAATCCGCCGCAAAGCCTGAATTTAGCCCTTAACGCCGTTGCGTTCCGCAATAGAACTCACCAAAAAGTCACGGAAAACCGACACGCGCTTGGAGTTTCTCAGCTCTTCCGGGTAGACGAAATACATCTCCACCGGCGGATTCTTTACCTCCGGCAGAACGTTCACCAGTCCCATCGCATCCCCAACCAAGTAGTCCGGCACCGCGCCGATGCCAATTCCGGCCCGTATGCAGGCCAGCATGGCCTGAAGCGAATTCACCTCCAAAATGCCGCGCCTTGTGGTACCATCCTTGCGGCCAAGCTCGCCCAGCCAGTTTACATCCGGCACTGGCGGCTTGCGGTCCCCAAACAGAATCAGCTTATGCTTATCCAAATCCTCCGCGGTCTCTGGCGCGCCATGCGCCTTCAAATATTCCGGTGCCGCCCAAATGCGGCTGCGAATTTCGCCCAGATGGCGCTGCACCAAGTCAGGCTGGCGCGGCGGGTGCATCCGTATCGCCACATCCGCCTCGCGCATGGCCAGGTCCAAATCCGTGTCGTCTAACAGCAGAGAAACCGTCACATCCGGGTGGGCGTTCAGGAAGGTCTTTAGCCTTGGCGCCAGCCACGTCACGCCAAAGCTGTGTGTGGTCGTCACCTTCAGCCGCCCCGCGGGCTTCTCCTTGCTTTCAGCCAGCAGCGCCTCGGTCATTGCCAGCTTGGCGAACACCTCGCGCACGGTGCGGTTCAGCGCCTCACCCTGCTCGGTCAAAATCAACCCGCGCGCATGGCGGTGAAACAGCGGCACTGAAAGTGCCTCCTCCAGCGCCGAAATCTGCCGCGACACGGCGGATTGGCTGAGGTTCAGCGTGTCACCCGCATGGGTGAAGCTGCCTGCCTCAGCAACAGCGTGGAAAACGCGTAGCTTGTCCCAATCCATTTTTTGCCCGGTCATTATGCCGCCTCGCTTATATGCAGAGGAATATTACCTAAGAACTTCTCTACTTCCAGTGCCGCCATGCAGCCTGTGCCAGCGGCCGTTACCGCCTGCCGGAAAATCTTGTCCTGCACATCGCCCGCCGCGAACACACCAGGCACGGAAGTTTCGGTCGTGCCCGGCTTGGTGAGAATATAGCCTTCCTCATCCGTGCGGATCTGCCCTTTGAACAATTCCGTGGTGGGCGAATGGCCAATGGCGATAAACACACCATCCACGCCAAGCTCCCGCGCCTCGCCGGTCTCTGCGTGTTTCAGGCGCAGGCCGGTCACCACCGCAGGCGTGCCGGAGCCGGTAATCTCATCCACCACATGGTCCCAGATAACCGATATTTTCGGGTTCTCGAACAAGCGCTGTTGCAAAATCCGCTCCGCCCGCAGGCTGTTCCGCCGGTGGATCAGCGTGACATGGCTTGCATGGTGGGTCAGGTAAAGCGCCTCTTCCACCGCTGTGTTGCCGCCGCCAACCACCGCCACTGTTTTGCCGCGGTAGAAAAACCCATCACAGGTAGCACAAGCGGAGACCCCGGCACCCTGATACGCCTGCTCAGAAGGCAGGCCCAGCCAGCGGGCTTGCGCGCCGGTGGCGATAATCACGGTCTCCGCTGCGAATTCCAGCCCGGAATCTGTCCAGGCTTTGAACGGGCGTTCGGAAAAATCCACCCGCGTTACAATATCATAGAGAATTTCCGTGCCCACATGCTCAGCCTGCTTGGCCATCTGCTCCATCAGCCAGGGGCCTTGAATCGGCTCCGCGAAACCGGGGTAATTCTCCACGTCCGTGGTAATCGTGAGTTGCCCGCCGGGCTGCAATCCAGCCACCATCACCGGCGCAAGATTCGCTCGCGCGGCGTAAATCGCAGCCGTGTAACCAGCCGGGCCGGCGCCAATAATCAGAACCCGGGTTTTTTTCACCTCAGTCATAATTGGTCCATATTCCTTAGTGTAGGACTACATATCCGTTGCCCTGGCGCCGTTACAAGAGACAGCCGGCAAGACCCCTGCGTAACGGCATGTATCGCAGACATTGCAGCCTATTTACCCGCCCCATCACCACCCCAATATCACCCGCATGAGCATTTCTGAAACCGATCATTTTAATGGCACGCATTTCTTCAACCCCGAACCCGGCCACCCCAACCCAGTACATCGCCGTGGGGGGCTGCTGCGCCTCCTCCGCGCCCGCATGTCCCGCGACCCGGCGGCATGGTCCACTTGGCCAGATCGTATCGAGAACAAGCCCTACCCCCCGCCAAACCCGTCCCAACCCAGCGTAACCTGGATCGGCCACAGCTCGTTCCTGCTTTGCCTGGAGGGGCTGACCGTGCTCACGGACCCGGTGTTTTCCGAACGTTGCTCGCCTTTACGCTTCGCCGGGCCCAAGCGCGTACGCGCCCCCGGCCTGGCGCTGGATGCGCTGCCGAGGATCGACCTGATCCTGCTCTCCCACAACCATTACGACCATATGGATATCACCTCCCTCCGGCGCATCCGCAAACGTTTCCCGGCGGCACGCATTGTCACCAGCCTGGGCAATGCGGCGTTTCTCAAGCGCCAGCGCCTGCCCGGCGCCACGGAGCTGGATTGGTGGCAGACCACAACAATCCACAATGCCCATATCACTGCCACCCCAGCCCGGCATTTCGCCGCCCGCACCTTATGGGACAGGAACGAAACCCTCTGGGCCGGTTTCATGCTCAATCATCACGGCCGCAAAATCTATTTCGCGGGCGATAGCGGCTACACGAAATTCTTCGGCGAAATCCATCATCGCCTTGGCGCGCCGGACCTCGCTTTGCTGCCCATCGGCGCATACGCTCCGCGCGAGATGATGGCGAGCGTGCATATCAACCCCGCCGAAGCCGTGCAGGCGTTTCAGGACCTGCACGCAAAGCGCGCCATCGGTATGCATTTCGGCACCTTTCAGCTCACCGCTGAAGCCATCGAAGCGCCGGAGCAGGAGCTTGCCATCGCACTGGCTGAAGCGGATATTTCACCGGATCGGTTCTTCACGCTGGATGTGGGGGAAACGGTGGCCCTTTAAAGGATCACTTCGCCATAATCGCGCGATGAATCTCCGACGTCAGGTTGTTATTAAGCTCGATCATCTGATGCAGCTCATCTTGAATCTTCAAGAGCGCTTCAGCATCATTATAGGTTTGCAGCGCCTGCTTGTCTGAAGCGGCGGCAGCTACCTTCTGGCCAACCATGATAACCGACAATAACACGAGCTGTAAAAACGTTTGGGCCACCCAGGCTATAAGCGTTGCCACACCACCTTTAATGGCCTCAGGCAGGCTCACCAGGGCTATCGCGGCAAACACATAGGCGCACCACATGGTGCCAACGGTGTCGGTGATGAACACAGCCAAACGCCCGTTGATCCCGATATGCTCCTTATCGGTCACATGCGGCCCAT
>JAGWIE010000203.1 GCA_028866445.1 Rhodospirillales bacterium
ACAGCACAGATAAAGGCTGAGAACACGAAAGCCGCCAGCAGCGCCAAAGGCACGGAGGTGAGGCCGGTAAGCGCGGTGATGACGAAAATGCCGACAAAAGCGCCGATCATGAACACATCGCCATGGGCAAAATTGATCATGCCGATGATGCCGTAAACCATGGTGTATCCAACGGCGATTAAACCGTAGATCATCCCCAGGGTCAGCCCATTTACGAGTTGCTGTAAGGCATATGCCATGGAATCTCCTTGCCGCGCACCCTGTGAGAGCATAGGATATTACTAATGCATTAGCGTCAATGCCTTATTGCCTGGCATATTTTTTAAGTTCGTCATAAATTGTCGTATAAAGCGGCAAAAATGACTGGTGGCGCCAAAAATTTAGGCGTTGCAATCGGCTGTTTGCTAATCTTAAATGCAGCCTTTCCCCCTTGGGGCAACCGCGGGACAAGAGGAAAAATTTCCCCTCAAGGGCTTTTCTTTATGCGCCATGGCGGTTATAGGGGCCGCCTGCCATGCAGTGCATGACAGGCGGGTGCTTAGCTCAGTTGGTAGAGCAGCTGACTCTTAATCAGCTTGTCGTAGGTTCGATCCCTACAGCACCCACCAACTTCTTCCCTTGCTCATAACGAATGATTTACGAGGTCCTTTAAGGTCATTCGTTCTCGTGATTTTATCTAACCTAGCGTTAAAATTTGTTGCCTAACCGGCTGGCCCGGCAATACCCAGGCGGGGCATTTCAATGGCCGGGCAACGGTTCATCACCACCGCCAGGCCAGCTTTCCGCGCTTCCCTGGCAGCTTGTTCGTTCACCACGCCAAGCTGCATCCATATGGTTTTGGCACCTAGCTTAATCGCCTCCTGCACGGGCTCCAGCACCTCGGTCGGGCGGCGGAAAAGCTCCAGCATGTCAAACGGGCCTGCCTCTTCCAATGAAGCTACAACTTTTTGCCCGTGAATTTCCTGGCCCGCCAGGGCAGGGTTTACCGGCACAACCTCATAGCCGTGCCGCAGCAGGAACTGCATCACCCCGTAAGAGGGCCTGTCCGGCTTGTTGGAGGCCCCCACCAGCGCAATGCGTTTGGTGGCGGTAAGAATGGAAATTAGCTGCTGGTCACTATTCTGATCCGTCATCTCTCTTTTCCAATTCGGGCCCATTGGCTAAGCCTGGACCCATGATTAAAGGTCTTTCCGCCTGCGTGCTGCTCAGCCTGCTCACCTTCTATCTCTGGCGGGCGCCGAATCAACCCCAGGCTGGGGATGTGACCATGCCGGCGGGCAAGTTCAACTCCCTGTCCTACGCCCCTTACCAGGCCTGGCAGACGCCGATGGACAAATCCTTCCCCACCCCGGCACAAATTGCGAGGGACATGGCGCTGATTAAAGGCCAGGCGAACGGCATCCGCACCTACTCCTCCGTCGAGGGTTCGCTGCCCGAAACAATGGCGCGCATCAAAGCGGGCACGGATATCGCGGGCCTGGCCAAACAGGCGGGACTAAAAGTCTGGCTGGGCATCTGGCTCAGCTCCAACCCGGCGGATAACGCCAAGGAAATGCAAGCAGGCATCGCCGAGGCCAATGCTTACCCCGGCACGGTCACGCGCGTGGTAGTGGGCAATGAGGTGCTGCTGCGGCGAGACCTTTCGGTGGATGATCTGATCAAGGATATCGATTTTGTGCGCGGGCAGGTGAAACAGCCGGTGGCCTATGCGGACGTGACCGATTTCTGGGCGCAGTTCCCGCAAGTTGCCCCGCATGTGGATGTCGTGATGATCCATTTCTTGCCGTATTGGGAGAATACCCCGCTTTCGGTGGATGATGCGCTGGCGGAAATCGGCTCCACCACAGAAAAATTCAAAACCATGTTCCCGGGCAAGCAAATCTCCATCGGCGAGACCGGCTGGCCCAGCCGTGGCCGCTGGCGTGGCCCGGCAGCCCCTTCGCGCGTGAACGAGGCGGTGTTCCTCCGGCGTTTTGTCACTTTGGCTGATAAAGAGGGGGTGGATTACAACCTCATCGAAGCCTTCGACCAGAATTGGAAATATGAGGACGAGGGTGTGGCCGGGGCGAATTGGGGCATCTGGAACGCCAACCGGGTGCAGAAATTTCCGTTGAACGGCCCGGTGGTCGAGCATCCCTCCTGGCCTTGGTATGCGGGGCTGGGCGCGCTGGCCGGGTGCCTGCTGTTTGCTGCCACCGGCTTGCGCAACTTACGCCTGGCGGTGCCAGCCTTTGCGCTGGGCAGTGGTTTTGCGCTCGCCTGCATGGGCACGCTGCCGATGCTATACGACAACTGGCTGCGGCTGGATGCGCTGGTCAACCTGCCCTTGCAGGCGTTGCTGGCCCTCGCCGCCATCAGGCGCGCGGCGGCGTTTCTGGCCGGGCGTCCGCCCGCCTTCACCCGCACAGGGGCTGAATTTCTGGCCCGGCTGCGGCGCGGGCGTTTTGGGTTTGATTACGGCTCGCTCTATTTTCTGTTCCTGGCCTCGGCCGCGGTTTTCCAGGCGTTGCTGGTGTTCGATGGCCGCTACCGCGACGCGCCAATGGCCGTGTTTATCGTGGCGGTAATGGCCTCTGTGCTGCGGCTATGGACCAAAGACAGCCCGTCCCTGGCCTGGGAGGAAGCGCTCTCCGGCGTGGCGCTGGCGGCGCTGGCCCTGGCGGATATGGTGATCGAAGGCCCGGAGAATCTGGATTTTATCGTGTGGAACATCGCAGCACTCGTGTTGGCGGCACCGGTGCTGCTGGGGGTCTGGCGCGCCTATAAATCGTAAGGCGGCGCTTTCTCGTAACCCGGTAGCGTCTCATCCAGCGCCTGCCAGGAAACCCGCTCGCACACCCAGCCCTGAGTGGTCGGGCGGATCGCCTCAGCATCATCCAAAGATCCAAGTGTAACGCCAACGGAGCGGCCTTGCGTGTCGGTCATGTAAAGCGGCGTGCCACAATCCGGGCAGAACCAGCGCATTGCACCGGGGGAGGAGGCAAACCCCTTCGCCGTCCCCCTGGTTACGGCAAAACGCGCGGGGGGCACCTGCACCCAGGGCAGGGCGGCGGCACCGCTCGCCTTGCGGCATTCCCGGCAGAAACAAACATCCGCCACGTCTCCGGGCGCAAATTCCAACCTGTAGGTAACGCCGCCGCAAAGGCATCCGCCGGTAAGGTTCATCAGAATGTCGGCGGCGAGTTGGCGCTTATCAGCACACAAGGCTCGCTGCCCTGGTTGCGGAAGCGGTGTGGAATGTCGGAGCGGAAATAATACGCATCGCCGGGGCTCAGCACGCGCTCCTGCGCCCCCACTGTAACCGTGAGGCTGCCCGTCACCACAATGCCGCATTCCTCGCCTTCATGGCGCAGCATGGTGTCACCTGTGTCGGCGCCGGGCTGGTAAACCTCCCGCAGCATACCCAGCGCCTTGCCTTTCGCGCGGCGGCCCACCAGCCGCATGGAAATCTCCGGCAGATGGGCAATCTCGGTCAGCTCGCCAGCGCTAAAAAACACGTCGTCCGAGGGTGAAAAATCCAGCGTGAAAAAATCCGCCAGGGAAAGCGGCAGGCCCTCCAGAATTTT
>JAGWIE010000204.1 GCA_028866445.1 Rhodospirillales bacterium
CAGCAAGCGGTGGCCAAGAATGTTGACACGCTGCAGGATGCGCTGGCGGGGCAAACGCCGCTGGACCAGTTGCCGGGCAATCTCGGCCTGGTGGCGGTTGAAGGCGCGCTGGATGCGGGCGGGCTGACGCCTGAGGGAACGCCAGCGCCCATTCCAGGCGGGGATGATCTGCGCAATGCGATTATAAAAGCCGCCTTTGCTGCTCAGCAAGGTGCCGCACCGCAGCTGCAAACCGGGCCGGATGGCAGCTATTACGCGCTGGCCGTGCAGAAAATCATTCCGCCCGCGGTGCAGCCCTTCGCGCAGGCCAAGGCGAAGGTGCTGAGCGCATGGCAGGGGGCGCAGCAACAGCGCGAGGCGAACGTGGTCGCGGCTGATTTGATGCACGCGGTGAATACCGGTACGCCTTTGGCACAGGCGGCTGCGGCAGCAGGCTTAAGCGTGACGCAAAGCCCGGCCTATACCAGCGCCGCGCACCCGCAGGACCAGCCACCGCAATTGGTGCCGGTGTTGTTTTCGCTGAAACAGGGCGAGGCCACCATGCTTGATAATGGTGCGGGCTTCACAGTGGCGGTGCTCACCAATGTGCAGGTTCCCACCCCGCAGAGCGACCCGGCTGCCTATGCGGCGCTTCAGCAGAGCCTGAATAAGAGCTTGCAGGATGATTTGGGGGAGAGTTTCCTGGCCGGGTTGCAGGAGCAGGATAAAGTGACCGTGAACCAGAAGCTGCTCGCGCAAATTTATCAGTGAGGACGAAGTAGAGTTATCATGAATGCCGTTTCGCCAGACCGTTTCGAGAGCTTCCGTGCCGCGTATGATCAGGGCCACGGCGCGCTCGTCTGGCGGCATGGCATTGCGGATCTGTTAACGCCAGTCGCCGCTTACCTGAAGGTGGCGCATGGCCAGCCTTATTCCTTCCTGCTGGAAAGCGTGGAAGGTGGAGCTGCGCGCGGGCGGTATTCCGTGATTGGCATGGCGCCGGACCTGGTGTGGAAATGCGAGCGCGGCAGTGCCGCCATTAACCGTGACACGGCGGAAAAACCGGATGGTTTCGCGCCGATTCTGGACGCGCCGCTGAAAAACCTGCGCGGGCTGATCGCGGAGACGCGGATGCAGGTGCCTGAGGGGCTGCCGCCGGTGATCGGCGGGCTGCATGGTTATCTGGGTTACGACATGGTGCGGCTGATGGAGGATATTCCGGCCTTGAAGCCGGATGTGCTGGGCATCCCCGAGGCCATTCTCACCCGCCCTGGTCTGCTGATTGTGTTTGACAGCGTGACCGACGAGATGACTCTGGCAGCCCCGGTTTACCCCCGCGCCGGGGTTGATGCGGCGCAGGCTTATGCGCGGGCTGAGGAGGCGCTGAACAAGCTCAGCCTCGGGCTGGAGGCGGCGGTGCCGAAGCTCACGGGCCGGTTGCTGGAGCCATTGGAGCAAAGCTCCAACATTGAGAAAGACGAGTTTCTCGGCATCGTGGAAACCGCCAAGAATTACATCCGCGCGGGTGATGCGTTTCAGATCGTCCCGTCCCAGCGTTTCGAGGCACCGTTTTCGCTCCCCGCTTTCGCGCTCTACCGCAGCTTGCGCCGCGTCAACCCGGCACCCTTCCTGTTTTTCCTGGATTTCGGAACCTTCCAGGCTGTGGGCTCATCGCCTGAAATCCTGGTGCGGCTGCGTGACGGCATTGTCACCATCCGCCCGCTGGCGGGTACACGCAAGCGCGGTGCCACCCCTGCGGAAGACGTGGCGCTGGAGGAAGAATTGCTGGCCGACCCGAAGGAGCGCGCCGAGCATCTGATGCTGCTCGATCTAGGCCGCAACGATGTCGGCCGGGTTTCGCAAACCGGTTCCGTGCGGGTGGTGGAAAGCTTCGCCATCGAACGGTTTTCGCATGTGATGCATATCTCCTCGACCGTGGAAGGGCGGCTGCAACCGGGGCTGGAGGCGCTGGACGCGCTGATTGCAGGGTTTCCCGCGGGAACACTTTCCGGCGCGCCAAAAGTGCGGGCGATGCAGATCATTGAGGAGCTGGAGCCCTCCCGGCGCGGGCTTTATGCCGGGTGTATCGGCTATTTTGCCGCCAATGGCACCATGGATACCTGTATCGGCCTGCGCACCGCCCTGGTGAAGGACGGCAAAATGTATGTGCAGGCAGGCGTTGGCGTTGTAGCTGATTCCGACGCGGAAGCCGAATATATGGAAAGCGTGCAGAAGGCCCGCGCCTTGTTCCGCGCCGCTGAGGATGCGGTGCGTTACGTGGCAGCACCTGAGGTTTGAACCATGATTCTTCTGATCGATAATTACGACAGCTTTACCTTCAATCTCGTGCAGTTCTTTGGCGACCTTGGCGCGGAATGCGTGGTGAAGCGCAACGACGCGTTGAGCGCCCAGGATGTGCTGGCGATGCAGCCGGAGGCGGTGGTGCTCTCCCCCGGCCCGTGCACACCCAATGAGGCAGGCATCTGCCTGGACATGGTGGCGGCCGCCGCTGAGGCGAAGCTGCCTTTATTTGGCGTATGCCTTGGCCACCAATCCATCGGCCAGGCATTTGGTGGGCAGGTGGTGCGCGCACCCCAGCCCGTGCATGGCAAAACCAGCCCGGTGTTTCACGATAATTCGGATGTGTTTGAGGGTCTGCCCAACCCGTTCACCGCCACGCGTTACCATTCGCTCATCGTGCAGCGCGCCAGCCTGCCCGCCAGCCTGGTGCCCACCGCCTGGACGGAGGACGACATCATCATGGGGCTGCGCCATGTGGATCTGCCGATTTATGGCGTGCAATTCCACCCGGAGAGCATCGCCACCTCTCACGGCCATGATATTCTGCGCAATTTCCTGCGGCTTTCCGGTGCGAAGTTGCCGGCCCTCGCGTGAGCCCCTCGCTTAAACCGGTTTTGGCCCGGCTGGGCCGGGGGGAAAGCCTGTCTGTTGCCGAGGCTGAGGAGGCGTTCGGCGTGGTGATGGATGGGCAGGCCACCCCGGCGCAGATTGGCGGGATGCTGATGGCCATGCGCGTGCGCGGCGAGACGGTGGCGGAGCTGATCGGTGCCGTCACCGCGATGCGAAGCCGGATGACGCGGATTGAGGCACCGGAAGGGGCGATCGACGTGTGCGGCACTGGCGGCGATGGCGCGGCCAGCCTCAACATCTCCACTGCCGTTACCTTTGTGCTGGCGGCCTGTGGTGTGACCGTGGCCAAGCACGGCAACAAGGCACTCTCCTCGCGTTCTGGTGCGGCGGATGTTCTGGGGGCTCTGGGCATAGAGATTGAACCGCCAGTGGAGCGGCTCTCGGCGATTCTGCGAGAGGTGGGTTGCGTGTTCATGTTCGCGCCACGCCACCATCCGGCGCTGCGCCACGCCGCGCCAGTCAGGGTGGAGCTTGGCACGCGCACGATTTTTAACCTCACCGGCCCTATGGCCAACCCCGCCGGGGTGAAGCGCCAGCTTATGGGTGTGTATGACCCCGCCTGGGCGCGCTCGGTGGCGGAAACATTGCGCGGTCTTGGCACGCAAGCGGCCTGGGTGGTGCATGGCGGCGGCATGGATGAGCTGGTGCTGGACGG
>JAGWIE010000205.1 GCA_028866445.1 Rhodospirillales bacterium
TCATTCTTATGTGTTGGCCGCCCGGCCCAAACCAGCGCGATGCGTTTTTTGCCTTTCGGCAGCAACCGCTCCAGTTTTTCGCCCCAATGCGCTATCAATTCCGGTTTCGGCTCAAGATAGCCCGAGGGCGGAATATTATCGACCGTGGCGCCCGCCAACCTTGGCAAACCAGAAAGCGGAATAAATGCCTCGAACCCCGCCGCATCGTCCCAGCGGGTGATGATTTTGCCAATGCCTGGAAGCTGGCGGAGCAACGGCAGCAGCTCAGCCGAACAGGCCATAATCGGCTGCGGGGCCAACAGCGCTGCCCAGGGGATGAAACGCCCGAACTGAATGCAATCGCCAAACCCCTGGTCACCGATGATGAGCAGCTTGCCGGGCTCGAGTGGCTGCCCTTCCCATTGCGGCTTCTCGGTTTTGGGCAGCATACCCTCGGCCTGCTTCAGCTTGAAGCGCCATTCATAGCTTTCCCAGCCTTCCTTCAGCTTGCCCGCCAGCAGCAGCGCCTCGGCTTTCTCAAAATGCGCCTCGGCAAAGTCGGGGTCGAGCGCAATCGCCTGGTCCGCAACACGAACCGCCTCGTCCAGCTCCAGCCGTTCGTAATGGATCAGCGCCAGATTGAAGTATGAGCGCGAATCCTCCGGTGCCAGTTCCACCGCCAGCTTGCCCGCGCGCAACGCGTCGTCCAGCCGCCCGGCACCGCGATACACCTCGCAGATATTACGCGGATAGAGCGCGACATCTGGTGACAGCGCCTGGGATTTTTCCATCCGCTCGATCGCCTCGGCCACGCGCCCGCTACGGTAAGAAACAATGCCGGCAAGTTGCAGAATATGCGGGTGCTCGGGCATCGCCGCCAGCATCCGTGTGGCGAGATCATCCGCCTCTTCCAGCTTGTTCGCCTGCTCAAGTTTGGAGAGATTTTCCAGCGCCTCGGCCAAGGGCATTACCACCTTGCCGGGCTGGGCGGCATCGCTCATGCGCCTTGCTCCTCATAGCCAAACGCCCGCACCCATGGGTCCAGAATGGGTGCCACTTCCGCGAACAGATTGGGCAGGGCGGCGTGATATTGTTTGAAGCGCCATGCGGCACGGCTATGCACCGCCGCGCGCCCCGCGAAATGCGCGGGCAAAGGCTCCGCCACGGGCAAGGCATTGGCGGCAAGACTTTCCGGCAAAGCCGCCTCGACGCCGATAAAATCCAATACCCGCCGCACCACTGCATTGGGGTTCGCCACCAGCTCCTCATATCGCACCGGCAGATAGCGCAACGTGAGCTGCCCGCGGCAATGACGGATCATCTCCGCGTGGAGCGCGAAATACCGCGCCAACCCCGGCAGGCCAGCCTGGGCATTGGCTTCCAGCTTGCGGTCCTGCGCGATGTTGGAAAGCACGAGATCGTAAGGGTGACGAAGCACGTGGATAATCGGGACCTCAGGATATAGCAGCTTGATGAGCCCCAGATGCCAGACATTGGAGGCAGTGCGGTCAGTGATGAAGTGCACACCTGGCCGGGCCAGCCCCATGGCGCGGCGCGGCGCCTCATACATCTCCCGCAGCCTCTCTGGTGCATATTCAGCCTCGCCCACCAGCATCTCGTCCAGGCATTCAGGGTATTCACCGCCCAGCAACCCCGCCGCCGCAGGTGTTAATGCTGCGACGGGGGCGGCTTCATCGCCCGGGGCAAAGCCGGGTATCTGCGCCAGCAATTGTTCCAGCAGGCTACTGCCCGCACGCGGAAAACCGAGCAGAAACACCGGGGTAAAACCACCCGCTTCAGCACGTGGCAGGGGCCGCACCCGGTCTGCGGTGAAATAGGCTTTATCCCGTTCCATTTGGGCGATGAGCGCCGCAGGCTGATAAGCGAGGCCGATACGCTCGCGCTGCATGGTGCGCGCCGTGGCGATGGCGCTGATCGCCTCCTGCATTTGCCCGAGCTGCATGAAAGCCTGGCCCCGAGCCAGAAGCTCCGGCGGCGCCTGGTTTTCAGGCGGGCCAAGCCGTTCCAAGGCCGCCTGTGGGCGCTGGCAGGCCAGATCCGCCATCACTTTCAACAGGCGCAGCAGGCGGTCCTGCGGCCAGCGGGCCAGCGCTTCATCCAGCAACGCATCCGCCCGGGCCCGCTCGCCTTTGGTAAACACTACCTGTACCAACCCGCCCGTGCCGCGCACATTATCCGGCCGCAACGCCAGCGCCTTGCCATAGAGCGCCTCTGCCTCGGAAAGCCTGCCTTGCAGCTTCAGGTTCCAGGCGAGATTACCCAGCACCATGCCGTCTTCGCCGCCCAGCAACGCCAGCGCCTGACGGTAATGCCGCTCGCCTGCCAGCACCGCACCGGTTTCGGTGAACACCACACCCAGAACATGCTGTGCCTGCGCTGATTTGGGAGCGCCTTTCACCGCCGCTGTGGCGAAGGGCAGCGCCTCTCTATAGCGCCCCTGCGCCACGAGATATTGCGCGAATTGCCCATTTGCCAGCGCGCGCACGGCCTGGGGCCCCGGCAGCCGGGCAAGCCGCGCACCCAGCGCATCCGCCGCCTTGATACGCTTCTGCGCATGGCGGATTTCAAACAAAACCCTTAACACGGCGCGGTGGTTGGGGGCGGCATCCAGAATCTTCACCGCCAGCGCCTCAGCCCCGCCATGCTGTTTTTCGTTAAAAAGCTTTGTTGCCTCGGCGGCTTTATCATCCAGCAGCGCGGCGGCCTCCTCGCCCGGCCATTGCGCTACATCGGCCGCACAGCACCGCACTTGCCTTAGCCCGCTGCCGCAAGGGCAAAGTTCATCCTGCATTCCCAAGCCGCTCAACCCGCTTTACCCTGTTGTTCTGTCATCATTCTACAGAGTTTGCCGGGTGCGGCAACGCGCTGTGCAACAGCCATTCATTCTCAACCCCTTATAATCCTTGACGCGAAGCGCCCGGCGCGTCAGATGGACGGCCAAAACCGGAGTGCCCTCATGCGCGATTTTTCCGAACTCTCGGAGCGTGAAATTTTAGCCCTTGCCATCGGCAATGAGGAAGAGGACGGCCGCATTTATCTCGATGTCGCCGAGCGGCTGCGGGAAGATTACCCCGGAACCGCCAAGGTGTTCACCGAGATGGCGGAGGAAGAGAACGAGCACCGGCGCGAGCTGCTGGAGCTTTACCGGGAAAAATTCGGTGAGCATATTCCGTTAATCCGCCGGCAGGACGTGCGGGGCTTCATCAGCCGTAACTCGGTTTGGCAACTTCCCAAGCCCAGCATCAACGATGTGCGCAAGCTGGCGGAAAGCATGGAGCAGGAAACCCAGCGTTTCTACCGCAACGCCGCCGCGCGCGCTTCGGATGTTTCCATCCGCAAGCTGCTGGGCGATCTGGCACAGGCCGAAGCTGCGCATGAGCACAGAGCGGACGAGCTTTCGGAAGAAAACTTGCCTGCCGATGTGCGCTCAGCCGAGGACCAGCACGCCAAACGGCAATTCATGCTGCAATATATCCAGCCGGGCCTGGCAGGGCTAATGGATGGTTCGGTTTCCACCTTGGCGCCGATTTTCGCAGCCGCGTTTTCCACGCATAATCCGTTTTC
>JAGWIE010000206.1 GCA_028866445.1 Rhodospirillales bacterium
CCCGACCGCGCGGCAGCGCTCGATTATCAAGGCCCGCAGCATATGGCCATTAATGCAAGGCCTTTGGCGCTGAAGCGCGCGTTGAGCAATCTCATCACCAATGCCATGAAATATGGCGATGCCGCCTGCGTTACGCTGCACCCTCCAGTAAAAGGCGCAGTGAGAATTGATATCGAAGATGAAGGCCCTGGCATTCCGCAGGAGGAAATGGAGCGTGTGTTCGAGCCGTTCCGGAGGTTGGAAACCAGCCGGAATCGTGAAACCGGCGGCTCTGGCCTAGGGCTTTCCATTGCCCGCAACATTGTGCGCGCCCATGGCGGCGATATTCTATTGGCGAATGAAGCAAAAGGGCTGCGGGTGAGCGTGACGCTGCCGGTTTAGCATGTTCAGCCCGGCAGCTTTACATCCTTGAACTCTTTCCAGGCAGAGGCGATGGCGCGCGGTTCGCCAAGTGCCGCATGTGCAGTCCAACCCAAAACGATCCCCAGCGCGCGGCTTGCTTCCGGCGAATCACCATACAGCCGTAACGCCAGCGCCTCCGCCGCCGCCATGTCGTTTAGTTTGCCAAGCTCTTCTTGCAAGCCTGAGGCAGCTTGGTGAAATTGCCGCACGCGCTGCCGAGGTTCCAGCAGCGCACCGAAAAACTCCGCTGCGTAGCGAAGTTTTTTCAATTCTATGCGTACGCCATGCCGGTCATGCGCGGCAAGCCGCGCCAGATGTTTGCCGCGCTTGCGCAGCTTGCGGTACAGCCGTTGCAACGCTTCCGTACCGAATGCCTTGGCGGGCTCGGCAAGGCGCGGCAGAACTTCAGCTGGCAGCCCGTTGCGCCAGCCGCGCCGTGCGATAAACGCTTCCGCCATCAGTAAAAACCGCGTGGTGGCGGGGTCTTCCAGCAAGGCCCGCGCCTTGGCATAGCCCGCCTGGCGGTGGGCCGCGCATTGTGCCTCAAGTGCCGCGAAACCGGCTTCATCCGGGAAGGCTGCGGCGGGGCCATCGCGCAGCATGGCGAGGAACACATCCCAATCTCTTGCACCACCCAGAACATTCGCAATGCGCTTGGCCTCATCGCGCAGGGCCAGAAATTCCGGTGCAGGCAAAGCGCGGTAAAATAACCCCAGGGCTGAGCGCAGGCGGCGCATGGCCACCCGCATCTGGTGCACCGCCGCCACCTCGTCGCCTTCGAAAAAAACCGGCCAGTTGGTAATAAACTGCTCCAGGCAGGCGCTGATGATGGCTTCCACCGCTTCATCCAGGCTGGGTTCTCCCGCCAGCCCGGCGCCAGCCTTGTGCACAACCGGCGGCGGCCCCCCGCTAAGCCGCACGGCGCGCGGGCCCAGTGGTTCCGGTTGCAGACGCAGCGCAAACGCGGCCAGCGCTGCAACGCTGTCCGGCAGGCTGGTGCCGGGGCAGCAAAGTTCAATTTCGCTAAACGGAATTTTTTGTGCTGCCGTCGAGAAAGAGCCGCTCTCGACCACCAGCCTGGCTTGCCCAAGCGCGCGGGTGGTTTGCTTCAGGCTGGCGCTGGCAATTTCATGAAGGGGCGCGTCCTTTAATGCCGCTGTCAAGCTCGCCTGCCATTCCGGCCCAAACAGGCCAAGCTCCGGCGCAGGGGAGGTTGCGGGCGCTTCCAGCATTTCGCCTTTATGCAGCAGCATCAACCGCAGGCTGCGCCCGGTTTTGCGCAGCCACAGCGTTATGCCCTCGCGGGCCAGCGCGTAATCAGCGGTATCAAAAAACCGGTCCTGAATCCGGAGAATCGCGGTGCCGGGGGATGCTGTCAGCAGCGGGCTGGCGGCCAGTTCTGCCAACCGAGACGGCTCCAGGCTAAACCGCAGGGTTTTAACGCCCTGGGCTTTTATTACCTCCGGTGCCGCGCTTGCGGGTTCGTCCATGCGCGCACGCTAACCGCCCGCCTTGCACCTGTCGAGCGTCAGGCCAGGGCGTATTCGGCTTCCGGCGTGTAGGTTGGCTGATCCTTGCCAAGAAAGGAGCTGAACAGGGTGACGTTATCCACGCGGATGGGCACCGAGCGGTAGAGGTTGTTTGCCTGCACAAAACTGGTGAGCGCTGGGGTTACCGCCTGGTCCATCCGCGCCAGCGTTACATGCGGGGTGAAGCGGCGTTTTTCCGGTGCAAGTCCCACGCGGTGCAGGGCAGTGCCTACTTTGGTTTGCAGCCGGGCCAGATCCTCATTGCGCTCGACCCCGGCGAACAATGTGTTCACCCGTCCGTTCTTCTCAAACCAGCCAAGCCCTGAGAGCGAGAACGTGAAACCACGCCCGCGCAAACTGGCCAGAGCAAGGTCTATCTCCTCGGCCTGCAACCGGTTGGCCTCGCCGATGAAGCGTAAGGTGAGGTGGAAATTATCCTCCGGCACCCAGCGGGCACCGGGAAGATTGCAGGAAAGTTCGCTGAGTTGTTCCTTGACCTCCCAGGGGAGATCGATTGCGACGAACAGGCGCATAGCATGGGCCCCTCTTTAAAGTTTCAGCGAATCGCCAAGCAAATTTTGCCTGATCCAGGATTGGCGGGTCAATGATTATATGGGGGCGGTGGTCTCAACCAACCATGTCAAAGCGTTAACAGTCAGATACGGCGACAAGGCGGCCCGCACCCGCGCATGATAATTGTTGAGCCATTCCAGCGACTCGCGCGGCAGCAAGCCAGGTTCAATCAGCGCACGGTCGAACGGCACCAGTGTTAATGTCTCAAACCGCAGAAAGGGCTTTTTCGCTGCTGGCAGGTCGGCTCTTTGCACCAGCAGCAGATTTTCCATGCGGATGCCATAGGCACCCGGCAGGTAATAGCCCGGCTCGTCGGAAAGGATCATCCCTTCCGCCAGCGCCACCGGCTTTGCCGCGCGGGAAATGCTGGCCGGGCCTTCATGCACGGAAAGATACGCCCCTACGCCATGGCCAGTGCCATGGTCGTAATCCAGCCCCGCGCGCCAAAGTTCCTGGCGGGCGAAGGCATCCAGATGCGCGCCGGCAACGCCTTCGGGAAACACCGCGCGGGCCAGGGCGATGGTGCCCGCCAGCACGCAGGTTACATGCGCTTTCACCTCTGCGGGCGCAGGGCCGGGGCCAGTCCAGACCGTGCGGGTGATGTCGGTGGTGCCGTCCAGATACTGACCGCCGCTATCAATCAGATAAACCTCATTGGCGTGAATGGGCCGGTTGCTTTCCGGCGTCACGCGGTAATGGATGATCGCACCATTCTCCCCCGCGCCGGAGATGGCGGGGAAACTCTCGCCCTTGAATAATTCCTGCTGTGCCCGGCGGCTGAGCAGATATTGGGCGGCGGAGATTTCGCTCTCCTTGCCTTTGGGCAGCGCCGCGGCGGCCCAGGCGAGAAACTCCACCATTGCCACCCCGTCACGCAGATGCGCGGCGCGGGCACCATTCTGTTCGGCTTCGTTTTTGCAGGCCCGGGGCAGGGCCACAGGGTCTGGCGCGTTGGCAATCACCGCCCCAGCCTGTTCCAACGCGGTTTTAAACCAGGCGGGTTGGGTGGCTGGGTC
>JAGWIE010000207.1 GCA_028866445.1 Rhodospirillales bacterium
CGTTCAGGCACCGGAGAGATAGCCGCCGCAGCGGATGATCTTTCACGCCGGACAGAGCAGCAGGCGGCAAGCCTTGAGGAAACGGCAGCAGCGCTGGATGAGATTACGGCGACCGTACGCCGCACGGCAGAGGGCGCATCCCATGCGCATGAGGTTGTATCCTCTGCGCAGGCAGATGCCGAACGCAGCGGGGTTGTGGTGCGCGATGCCGTGGCGGCGATGAGCGGAATTGAAACATCCTCTCAGCAGATCAGCAACATCATCGGGGTGATCGACGAAATCGCGTTCCAGACCAATTTGCTGGCACTGAATGCCGGGGTGGAAGCCGCGCGCGCCGGAGATGCCGGGCGGGGCTTCGCGGTTGTGGCCTCAGAGGTGCGAGCGCTGGCGCAACGCTCTGCTGATGCCGCGAAGGAGATTAAGTCCTTAATCTCAGCCTCCACTAGGCAGGTGGTTTCCGGAGTTGATCTTGTTGGCCAAACCGGAACGGCGCTGGCACGGATTGTTTCGCAAATCGGTGAAATCAGCGGTGTTGTGCGCCAGATTGCGGCTTCCGCGCAGGAACAGGCCACCGGCCTGCACGAAGTGAACGCTGCCGTTAACCAGATGGACCAGGTCACGCAGCAAAACGCTGCAATGGTTGAACAATCAACCGCCGCCTGCCACAGTCTTGCCGCAGAAACCGAGAAACTTGCCTCCCTTACCGCTCGGTTCCAAATTGGCGAGACTCACGACCTGGGGAACAGGGCGGTGCCTGTGCCAATGCATAAGCGTGAACCGGCAAAACGCTTTAACAGCACGTTCAAGCCCGTGCCGGCCGCAGCGGGAGATTTCTCCGACTCGCTGGGTATGGAAGAGTTCTAAGCCAGCACTTTGTTAAATTCGCCCGTTCACGCGGGCGGATTTAACGCCTGGATATTTGGCTTGCAGCCGCATAAATAGATCATGCGGCTGGTGATACTGAACGCACCTTTTTCAACACGCGGACGCAACGCCGCTTCCAATATTCGCCGTTCCACCGCTGAAAACCGGGTTGCCAGTATTTCCCCCGAGGACGGCGCCAGCGGATGGGGCGACATGGCGCAGAAAACCTCCCAGCCCCGTGGCGGAGCCTGGCGCTCCTCAACATGCAGTTCCATCTGCAAGTTTTCAAACCCGGCCTGGCTGGCAAAGCCAAGCAAATTTTGTTCAGTGTAGCTGGTTATCGGGTTTTGCTGCAAAGAATCAAAGGGATTTTCAAACTGTGCCGCTTTCCATCTGTGAAGCAAGGCTGGCAAAGGATTGTCCGTTTCAGCATACGCAGCCTCCTGCAATTTGCTTGTTGAAAGCGCCTGCTCCCGGAAAAGCGGCTCGGCAATGCTCAATATTCCACCAGGCTTTAACACACGAAACGCCGCACGAAAGGAAGCTGGTTTATCCACAACATACGCCAAAGCTGAACGGCTGGTTACTAAATCTTGTGAATTATCAATGATGCTTTCCAGTGTTTCCGCGTTGGCAAGCACGAAGCTGCATTGGCTGGCAGCGCCACGGCTTGCGGCTTCCCTCTGCGCTAGTGAAAGCAGTGCGGGTGAGATGTCCGTCATGGTTATGTCTATGCGAGGCCAGCGGGACAAAGCCGCCCAGGCCATCAGCCCGTCGCCGCTGCCAATATCGAGCATCGTGGCAGGCGGTGTTTGAACATGGTTAAGAATTTTTTCTGCAAAGGCGGCGGTTTGAACCGCCACGTGAGCCCGCATCGCGGCATTCCCGCCATCGCGGCCATGGTTAAGCCAGCGCGACCAACAATCAGCGGCCGGAACCGGCGGATTTTTTTCAAATACGTCCATGCTAGGGCGATAGGCGGCGGCCCTTAAAATCGTGCTAATTATTGGTGGATCTGGCTGAATTATTCGAACCTTGCGCCGGGGTATCGGCGCGGCGCATGGTTTGGTAAGTATATCAAGCTGTTGTTTGACGATGCACGAGGGCATTAATGGATCACTATCTGCAGGGACATCTTGATTTCACCCATCGCCGCCCAACGCTTCCGCCACTGCCCCCGGGTCGGCATGATCTCAGCCTGTTTACTGAGCGTGACCCTGTTTTAGTGGTGCCGGAGGGCGTTGACCCCACGCGGCCAACCCCGCTTGTGGTGCTATTCCATGGGGGCGGTGGTAGTGCCCAAAAGATATTGCCGATGTTGGAGACACACGCGCAGCGGCACGGGTTCCTGCTATTAGTGCCGCAATCGTTGTTCCCGACCTGGGATATCGTGATCGGCGGCAACGGGCCGGACCGCGAGCGGCTCGACACAACGCTGGCGGCAGTCGCAGATCGCTTTCTGCTTGACCCAGCTCATCTCGTATTTGCCGGGCATTCCGACGGAGGCAGCTATGCGATGTCGCTCGGCATAACCAACGGGCAGTTTGTTAGCCACGTTATCGTCTCCTCGGCCGGCTTCATGACCGTGCAGCGCCAGGAAGGTTCGCCGCGCATATTCATGTCTCACGGCACCAAAGACGAGCAAATTCCAATCGACCGATCAGGCCGCAAGCATTCAGCGATGCTAAAGGACGCAGGTTACGACGTGACGTATGTTGAATATGACGGTCCGCACGCCTACCAGCCGGAAGTGGTGGAGAAGGCCGTAGCGTTCTTCCTTTCCACAACCCCCTGAGCACGAGGCAAGCTGCCTAATCGCGCTTTTTATTGCGCGCGATTATACTGCCCAGATCCACGCTCTCAGGCAAAGTGCCCAGCCCATACCCACCCTGGCGCTGCAAACGCGTGCTACAAAAGACGGCGGCGATTTCGGCGGGCGCGTAGCGCAGCAGCAGGCTGGCGGCCAGCGCCAAGGCAAGCTCCTCGGTCAGGTGCCGGGCGTTCCGCTCATCGGCGGTGGGCAAGCTTGCCGCCAGCCAGGCATCCAGCGCCGGGTGCGCGCCCTTGGCGGCTGCTATCTCCGCCCGCAGCAGCGCGGCACTCTCCGGCGTGCGGGCCAATGCCCTCATCACGTCCAGACAGATAACATTGCCCGAGCCTTCCCATAGCCCATTCAGCGGAGCATCGCGATACAGACGGGCAATGTCGTGCTCCTCAATGAAGCCATTACCCCCATGGCATTCCAGCGCCTCGGCGATAACCACTGGCGCGCGCTTGCACACCCAATATTTGGCCAAAGGTGCCAGGATCCGGCTTAAAAACCGCTCGCCTTCGTCGCGGCTGTAGGCATCTAACGCGGCGGCGGCCCGCATTGCCAACCATGTGGCGGCCTCGCTTTCCAGCGCAAGCTCCGCCAGCACATTGGCCATGGCAGGTTGTTCAACCAGCGAGTGCCCGAAAGCCGAGCGATGGCAGGCATGGTGCAACGCCAGGCGTACGGCTTGGCGCATTTGCCCGGCACTGCCCAGCGCGCATTCCAGCCGCGTGAGATGGGCCATCTCCAGGATGGTGGCAATGCCGCGACCTTCCTCTCCAATAATCCGCGCTTCAAGCCCACGGAATTCAACCTCTGAGGAGGCGTTGGAGCGATT
>JAGWIE010000208.1 GCA_028866445.1 Rhodospirillales bacterium
GGGCAGGCGGAAAGCCATGCCTCCGTCCGTGCCTTTTTCCGGCCTGGCTCGGAATTGCCCTTGCACGCCTCCGCGGCGGGCAAGGCGGTGCTCGCCGTGCTGGCACCTGAACGGCGCAAAAAACTGCTGGAGGGCCATAATTATACCCGCTTTACCGACTCAACCCACCGCGACCAGGCCGCACTTCTCGCTGATGTCGAACAGACCCTGCAACGCGGCTATGCGCTGGATAACGAGGAGCATTCGCTGGGTATGCGTTGCGTTGGCACGGCTATTCTTAATGAATTTGGCGAGCCAGCGGGCACAATTTCAGTATCTGCCCCCAATTTTCGAATGACGGAGGACCGCATCGCCACTTTTGGCAATGCGGTGATGGAAGCGGCACGGCAGCTTACCTTAATGTATGCAGGGCGCGGGGGGTAACGCCGGTTGATCTATTTGGGCGCGCGTCCCGCGCCCATCTCAGCGGAAATGGCGACAGACGCCTCAACCACCATGCGGCCCAACTCAACAATCCGGTCTTCATCGATTCGGGCCATGGGGCCAGAGACCGAAACCGCGCCCACCACATCACCGGTTTCATCAAAAACCGGGGCCGCAATACAGCGCAAGCCAACCGCGTGCTCTTCGTCATCCACCGCATAGCCCTGGCCCTTTACCTTAACCAACTCGGCGCGCAGCGCAGCTGGGGTGACGATGGTTTTAGCGGTTAATCTCGGCATACCGTGCTGCCGCAGAATTTGGCCAATCGCCTTGTCGGAGGTTTCTGAAAAAATGGCCTTCCCCACCGCCGAGCAGTGCATGGGCACCCTGGTGCCGGGGCGGGCTAGCACACGCATCATCTGCCTGCACTCAACCTGGGCAAGATAAACCGCCTCGCCTTTATCTTCCACCGCGAGGTTAACCGTCTCTCCGCTATTTTCCATAAGCTGGCGCAAATGCGTCCGCGCCAAGGCGGCAAGATTGCGTGTCTTAATAAAGGCGCAACCCGTTACAAACGCCTGAACCCCAATGGTCCAAAGCCGCCTGCTCGGCCCGAATCGTACATAACGCTCCTGCTCCAGTGTTAAAAGCAGCCGGTGCGCAGTGGAGGCAGGCAGGCCAACCTGCTGGGCCAAATCAGTTAAACTGGCCCCATCATCTGGGCATTCCGCAATGCGGTTCAGCAGCGACAATGCACGAACAAGCGACTGAACCTGGTCTGAACCGCCCCTACCCTGCCCGCTTCGCGAAGCCGCGGCGGTTTTCTTCGTGGTCGGCCGACGCGGCATCGCGGTCTCCTTCTTTCACGGCATGAAAGGCCAAGCGCTTGAAATTACGGGACGCTTTTGCCGATTTTCCACAATCCGGGAAAACCGCAGCGGCATTACCAGATTGGTCCCGATTTACACAAGGCAGTTTCTAAACTATGAGCTTTGCAAATACGGGTTCTAAAATTTTCCCGTATCATGGAAGCTGTCTCGAATTCCCTTATCGATTTGGGATATTCCCTCAGCGATCAATTCACCTGCCGGAGGACTCAATGGCAAAGATGACTGCAGTGGACGCCGCTGTGCTGGTTTTAGAGCGCGAGGGCATAGACATCGCCTTTGGCCTGCCCGGTGCCGCGATCAACCCCTTTTACGCCGCCATGCGCAAGCGCGGCACAATCCGCCACGTTCTGGCCCGCCACGTTGAAGGCGCGTCTCACATGGCCGACGGTTATTCCCGCGCGAAAGCCGGCAATATCGGCGTGTGCATCGGCACATCCGGCCCCGCCGGAACAGACATGATTACCGGCCTTTATGCGGCACAGGCGGATTCCATCCCCATGCTCTGCATCACCGGCCAGGCGCCGCGCGCCCGCCTTTATAAGGAAGACTTCCAGGCGGTCGACATCGAAGCGATCTCCAAGCCCGTGACCAAATGGTCCTGCACCGTGCGTGAGCCCGCTTTGGTGCCGCGCGCCTTCCAGCAGGCTTTCCACGTGATGAAATCCGGCCGCCCCGGCCCGGTCCTGCTCGACCTGCCGATTGACGTGCAGATGGCCGAAATCGAATTCGATATCGACACTTACGAACCCCTGCCGGTTTACAAGCCCGCGGCCACGCTTAAGCAGGCCCGCAAAGCGCTTGAAATGCTCAATGCGGCTGAGCGCCCGCTTTTCGTCGCCGGTGGTGGCATCATCAACGCCGATGCGAGCGAATTGATGGTTGAACTGGCGGAGCTGACGGGCGTGCCCGTAATCCCGACCCTGATGGGCTGGGGCATCATCCCTGACGACCACCCGCTGATGGCTGGCATGGCCGGCCTGCAAACCAGCCACCGTTACGGCAACGCCACCCTGCTGAAATCCGATTTCGTTTTCGGCATCGGCAACCGTTGGGCCAACCGCCATACCGGCTCGGTTGAGGTCTATACAAAAGATCGCAAATTCGTCCACGTCGACATCGAACCGACGCAGATCGGCCGCGTGTTCGGCCCCGATCTCGGCATCGTCTCAGACGCCAAGGTCGCGCTGGAATTGTTCATCCAAGCTGCCAAAGAACTGAAGGCTGAAGGCAAGCTGCAAGACCGTTCGGCCTGGGCCGCGGAATGCTTGCACCGCAAGCACACCATGCTCCGCAAGAGCCATTTCGACGACGTGCCGCTGAAGCCGCAGCGCGTTTACGAGGAAATGAACGAGTGCCTGGATGCCGACACCTGTTACGTCACCACCATCGGTCTGTCGCAGATCGCAGGTGCGCAATTCCTTAAAGTCCAGAAGCCCCGCAACTGGATCAATTGCGGCCAGGCTGGCCCGCTGGGCTGGACCTTGCCCGCAGCACTGGGCGTGCGCGCGGCCGACCCTAACCGCAAGATCGTCGCCCTTTCCGGCGATTACGATTTCCAGTTCATGATCGAAGAACTGGCCGTCGGCGCGCAGCACAAGTTGCCCTATCTGCATGTTGTGGTGAACAATTCCTATCTCGGCCTGATCCGTCAGGCACAGCGCGGTTTCCAAATGGATTACGAGGTCAGCCTTGCATTTGAAAACATCAACGCGAAGGAGGACGGTGATTCCGTGCCGGGTTATGGCGTCGACCACGTCGCTGTTGCCGAAGGCCTCGGTTGCAAAGGTGTCCGCGTTAAAACACCAAACGAGTTCAAGGACGCGTTTGTTCGCGCTCAGCAGTTGATGGAAGAACATCAGGTGCCTGTCGTGCTCGAATTTATCCTTGAGCGCGTGACGAACATCGCAATGGGCACGGAGATCAACGCAATCAACGAGTTCGAGGAAGTTCTCGACCTCGAAACCTCGGTCGCAAAATCCTGAAACCAAACCACGCTTAATCGCTAAAGTTAAAAAACGTCGCGCTTATGTTAGCGCGGCGTTTTTTTGTGCCCGAAGCTCACCATTGACAAAAACCCCTCGAACGCGTTCTGATGCACATACCGAGGGGAGCTCCGAGACGGAGCTGAGACGTCGCCAGGGGAATTTCCCGCCGCGATAAACCCTTTGAACCTGATCCGGTTAACACCGG
>JAGWIE010000209.1 GCA_028866445.1 Rhodospirillales bacterium
CCTTTATTGGCCGCTTCAGCCAGCAGGGCGGAGGCTTCTTTCGCGGCATAGACGTGATGGTCAGGATAGGCATGGCTGCTCACCAGCTCCGCCCCCAGCGAAAGCACGGAGCGGAAAAATTTCTCCGGGCGGCCAATGCCGGCGAAGGCGATCACCGGGCGGCGGCCCAGCGGCTCCCCGCAATCCGGCACCATATTGGCATAGAGAACCGGCAAGGAAGCCGGCAGCTGCGCCAATGCGCCCGTCTCGTCCTGGCCAACCAGCACCGCCGCGTGGCAGCGCAATGCGGCGCTCTGCACAGGCTCGCGCAATGGCCCCGCGGGCAGCAGCAGCCCATTGCCAAAACCGTAGCCACCATCAATCACCAGCAGCGACAAATCCTTGCGCAAGGCCGGGTTCTGCAAGCCATCATCCATGACGATGGCGCTGGCACCCTCCGCCAGTGCCAGCCTAGCACCCGCCGCGCGGTCCTCGGCCTTTACGGTCGGCGCGATCTCCGCCAGCAGCAACGCCTCGTCGCCCACCTCAATCGCTGTATGAATACCGCGCTCCACCAGCAGCGGGCCGCGCAACGCGCCACCATAACCGCGCGTGAGCGAAAACGGGCGGCCAGGAAGACGCGCCAGAATGTCCAACGCCACAATTGTTTTGCCTGAACCGCCAACCCCCGCATTGCCGACGCAGATGGTTTTAACCCCAATGGAGATGCCAGGGCGGCGCACCCGGCGCGCGATCGCAATCCGGGTGATGAGCCCGAAAGGCCGTAATAATTGTGCGGCAGGTCCGCGATGAGTCCAGAATTCAGGGGCGATCATGACACGCCATCCAAGATGAGCCTTGAAAGCCGTTCAGGCAATTGCTCCATATCGGCAAAAATGGCAGCCGCGCGGCTGCCCGCCGCTTCAGCAGCCGGCGGTTCAGCCAGCCAACCCCGCACCGCCGCGATAAGGCTTGGCGCATCCACAACTTCCTGCATGGCATTGGCAGCACGCAGCCGGGCGGCGGCTTCCTCGAAATTTTCCAAATGCGGGCCGCAGATAACCGGGCGGGCGAGCAAGGCGGGTTCCACGATATTATGCCCGCCAAACCCCACCAGGGAATTGCCGATAAAGGCAAAGGGAGCGAGGCGAAAAAACAACCCAAGCTCGCCTAGCGTGTCCGCTACGTAAACCTGCCCGGATTGCGGGGAGTGGCCCAACGCGCGGCGCGGCGCATTGCCACAAAGTGCCGCCACCTCCGCCCCGCGCTCTGGGTGGCGCGGCACCAGCAGTGTCACCAGGCCCGGAAATTCTGGCAGCAAGGCCTGGTGCGCCGCGAAAACCAATGCTTCCTCGCCGGGGTGGGTGCTTGCCGCCAGCCAGGCTGGGCCGGGGATAGCGGCCCGCAATGCGGCAAGGGCAGCGTCATCGCAAGGCAGGGGCGCAGCGTGGAATTTGAGGTTGCCCCATTCCAGAACCAGCGCAACACCCATGGCACGGAAATTTGCGGCATCGCCGGCGGATTGCGCATGGATGGCGGCGAACCCGCCAAGGAGGTTTTTCGCCACCCCCTTCACGCGAAGCCAGTTTCGGGTTGAAGCCGCAGAGAGCCTGCCATTGATGAGAAACCGGCTGCTGCCCCGCGCATCGCACGCGCTGAGCAGGTTCGGCCAGATTTCGCTTTCCAGAAACACCGCCGCATCCGGCCGCCAATGGTCCATAAATCGCGCCACCCAGCCCGGAACATCCAGCGGCACAAATTGATGAACAGCGTTTTCCGGCAGGCGTTCCGCCGCCAGCTTCGCGGAGGTTACCGTGCCGGTGGTGAGCAGCACCGGCCCCGCAGCCGCCAGCAGATTAATAACAGGCAGGGCCGAGATTGTTTCCCCGACACTGGCCGCGTGCACCCATATCAGCCGCCCCGCCGGGCGCGGCAGAGAGGCGATGCCCTCACGTTCGCCCAGCCGTTGCGTCATCTCCTTGCCTCTGGCAGCCCGCCGCCGGAGCATCTGCCGCAAGGCGGGGGCGGCGAGGCTTGTGGCCCTGGCATAAACTTTCAAAATCATGGCACCGCCCGCGCGCGGGCATCGTCCAGCGCCGCCTCGATCATCGGCAATGCGGCACGCCAGTCCTCACGCGGCACCAGCAAGGGCGCGCCACACACCAATACAACCCGCCCGAAAGGCAGCGGGATACGCATATTGTCCCAGCTTTTCTTCAAGGTAATAAACCGGCTGGTGGCCGCCGCGCAGGGCAACACCGCCGCCCCGGTGAGCCCCGCCAAAGCCGCCACACCCGCCGCCGCGCGGCGTGCCGGGCCGCGCGGGCCATCTGGCGTTAACCCCACATTGGTGCCGCTATTCATCAGCCGCACCAGCTCGTGCAGCCCGGCAGCGCCGCCCTTCGAGCTTGAACCGGAGACCAGCCCCACGCCAAATTCCCGCGCGATATTGCCGATAAGTTGGCCATCCCGGTGGCGGCTGGCCAACACCACGGCGGGGCGCTTCATGCCAGCCTTGTGCGCCTCTCGCCAAAACACCGGCATGGCGGGCAGAGTTTCATGCCAGAAGGCGGTTATCACGGGCTTATCTTCCGCGAGAATAGCCAGATTGTCCCGCCCCACAACCCTGAGCCCGAACTGCAAGCGCAAAACCCACCGCAAATACCCCGCCAGAAGCCGGGCCAAAAACGCCTGGAAGGCGGGGGATTTCAAGAAGCTGCTCACGTTGCGCGGGTAGCATCAACCGGCCCCGCTTGCCAGCTTGCCGTGGCTATCGCTTGTGCCACTCCCGGTCGATGGCGGCGTTAAACTCCGCGCCGAAGAGCACCACATAGGCGGAGATATAAAACCACATCATCAGGCCGATCATCGTAGCCAACGGGCCATAAGTGGCGCTGTAGGCCGCGAAATGCCCCACATAAAGGCCAAACCCCCAGGAGGCCGCCAGCCAGACCGTGGTGGCAATGGCCGCCCCCGGCGCATAGAAAATACGCCCTTTGCCCGCCGGGCCAAAGCGGTAAAGCAAGCCCAGCGCGATGATGACAAACACCACCATGGAAGCAAAGCTGAGGGCCGCCACCAGAAACTTCATGCTGGCCGGAAGCCCGATATAGGCCAGCGCGATGGGCATGAACACCAGAAACCCGATCGCCAGAACCGTGCCCAGCACGGCGAGAAAGGTCATACCCAGCGCCACGGCGTAAAACCGGATCATGCCGCGGGTTTCTTCCTCCTGATAAGCCAAAGTGAGCGCATTGATGACCGAGCGCGTGCCGGTTGAAGACGACCAGAGCGAAATGAGCAGGGATACCGCAAACGATACCCCAAGCCCTTTCGCGGGCTCGCTCACAATACCCTGTATCCGCTGGGAGATGAGGCTGTAGACATCCGGCGGCATAAAGCTCTGGAGGTAGTGGAGCTGCGGCTGCACCGTGTCTGGGTTGAACACCAGCCCATAAAGCGAAATGAGCATGGTGATGGCCGGAAACAGCGCCAGCGTGGCATAAAATGCGCAACCCGC
>JAGWIE010000210.1 GCA_028866445.1 Rhodospirillales bacterium
ACCACGGCTTCCAACTCGGCAAGGCGCAGATTGCCGCGCTCGATATGGTCTTTTAGCCGCCCAGGCGTGCCGACGACGAAATGGCAGCCGCTATGCAGCAATTTGGCCTCACGCCGTGCATCCATGCCGCCGACGCAGGAGAGAATGCGCGCCCCGGTAAATTCATACAGCCAGGTGAGCTCCGCGTGCACCTGCAGCGCAAGTTCCCGCGTGGGGGCGATAACCAGAACCAGCGGCGCCTGGGTGGCGGGCATGGTTTCGGCATCGCCCAAAACAGTGTTGGCGAGTGCCAACCCGAAGGCAACGGTTTTGCCTGAACCCGTCTGCGCGGAAACCAGCAGATCCCGCCCTTCAGTCTCAGGGGCGAGAACGGCGCTTTGCACCGAAGTGGGTTCGGCATAGCCGCGCTGGGCAAGGGCCCGGGCAAGGCTCGGATTGGTGACTGGAAAAGGCATAAGCGGGCTCATAGGGGCTCACCGCCCGCGAAACAAGCAGCACTTATGCCGGGCAGATGCGCGGGGCCTTTCCAAAAATCGGTTCGAAGTTGCTTCATTATGGAAAAATGGCAGGTATTTTAGTCAATTTGCCATTATATGGCCTGTATTTCGGGATTGAAGGCGGCCACGGCGTGGCCTATGGTATTCGCGCTTGGCCTTGGCCCGGTGCCCTGAAGTCTTTTGAAGGACAGTTTTTATAGTGCGACCCCCGAAGAACGACCGCCAGCGGCAGAGCCGCCGCCGCGGCTTTGATGACGATAATTTCTACGGCAATGCCCCCTCTTTCCCGCCGGCTTTTTCGGGATTTGGTGGCGCAGCAGCCCCTAGCGGACCGGAAGCCAAGGCTACGGTTAAGTGGTACAATGCCGAGAAAGGTTTCGGCTTCATTGAAATGGCAGACGGTTCGGGAGACGTGTTCCTGCACGCCAACTCGTTGCAGAATGCCGGGTTCCAGGCGGTTACGCCGGGTTCCATCCTGCAGGTCCGCATCGGCCAGAATCACAAGGGCCGCCAGGTGGACCAGGTGATCTCCGTGACCGAAGGCGACGCGCCGCCGCCGCAGCGTAGCGGTGGCTTTGGTGGTGGTGACCGTGGTGGGTTCGACCGCCCGCGTGCGCCCCGCGCCCCGCGCCAGCAGGCCTCCGGCCCGGCTGTGGACATGACCGGGATCGTGAAGTGGTACAACGCCACCAAGGGTTTCGGCTTCATCAGCCCGGAAAACGGCGGCAAGGATGTGTTTGTGCACGCCACGGCGTTGGAAGCAGCGGGGATTTCACCGTTGCAGGAAGGCCAGTCGGTGCGGATGAGCGTTGTTCAGGGTGCCAAGGGCCCCGAGGTCTCCACCATCAACGTGGACTGAGACCAGATAAGTTAAATAAAAAGCCCCGCCTTGTGCGGGGCTTTTTTATTGCTGGCTATGCGCTGGCGATGCCCGCCAAACCCAGAAAATGACCAGTAAATTCATTAAAGCCGCGGTGATGAGAATGGCGCCGGGGCCGACGCCCTTTGCGTAAGCCACGGCCTCAAAACCACCCGCCGCCAGGGTGGCAGCGGAATTCAGGATATTATTGGCACCCACCATGCGGGCGCGCTCCGCTGGCGGCGCGCAGGATTGCAGCAGCACATAAAACGGCACGGAGAACAGCCCGCCGCAAATGGCGGTGAGGGTGAGGTCGATCAGCACCCGCCAGCCTGCAAAATGCGCCAGCAGGCCCGGCACGTTTGGCGCCATGAGATGCGCGGTGGCAATGGCGAAATCGCCAATGAACAGGCTCATGCCCAGCCCCGCCGGAATTACGAAATGTAGCAGCTTGCCTGTGTGCACAAACCGCGCCGCCGCCAGGGAGCCCACCCCAACCCCCACTGCGAACACGCCCAGCAGCAGGGTGACGACATGGCCATCGGCGTGCAGCAGCACTTTGGCCAGTACCGGAAAGGCGGCCAGAACCGTTGCTCCCAGCGCCCAGAACCAGGAAATGCCCCAGCAGGCGAACCAAACCCGCCGGTTGGCGGCGGCGGCGCGCAGCAACTTTGTGTTGGCCCGCCAGAGGTTCCAGTCTGGCTTCAGGGCGGGGGCGGCGGGCTGAGCGGGGGGAATTTTCCGTGCGCTGGCAATGCCCGCGAGTGCCAGCGCAATGGCCGCCAGAGGTGCCAGCAACCTGCCATGGGGCAGCAACACCAAAAGCCCGCCCGCCACAGTGCCAAGCACAATGCCCGCGAAGGTTCCGGCCTCGATGCCGCCATTGGCCTTCACCAGCCTGTCCCCGGTGAAAAGCTCCGGCAGCATTCCGTATTTCAACGGCGAGAAAAATGCCGCTTGCAGCCCCAGCCCCAGCAGCACGGCCAACAGAAAGCGAAAATCTCCGATGACGAAGCCCGCCAGTGCCAGTAGCATAAGCCCTAATTCCCAATATTTGGTCCACAGGATAAGGCGGGCTTTGTCTCGCGCATCGGCCATTTGCCCGGCAGGGGCGGAAACCAGGATGTATGGCAGCAGGAACAACCCGCCTGAAAGGGCAGAAAGCGCCCCGGCCTGGCTGGCGGAAAGCCGGTAGAGCGCCAGCACCACCAAAGCGTTCTTGAACAGATTATCGTTCAGCGCGCCCAACGCCTGCGTCATGAACAGAGGGATGAAATAACGGCTGCTTAGCCTGGGTTCAGCCACGGCCTGGTTCCACCAACCGTACCGCCGCCCAGGCGCAAAACCCGCCGGTGAGCAGGCCGCCCAGCACATCCGAGACAAAATGATAATCGGCGCAGACCAGCCCGGTCATTACTAGCAGCACAATGGCCCCCGCCACAGGCCGCCAGTGCGGGCGCATGATCCATAGAACCCCCAGAGGTGCCGCCGCATAGCTGGTGTGGCCGGAGGGAAACGCGCCGTACATTATGCTCTCGATAAAAGGATGAAAGCCATAAACGCCATATTTTAACCAGGTGCCCGGCCAGGCACGGCCAAAAACCCATTTTAGCTCATCCTTGGCGGCGGTTGCGGCCAGTGTGGCCATCGCCACGGTGAGCCAGAGGCGGTTCGGCAATGCCCGCCCGCGCAGATGCTGGAAGAGTGCGATGAGCAGAATCAACCCCGCGGCGGGCAGAGCGAGCAGAGACGGCGCGGCGGCTGCCTGGAATATTGGGCGTAAGCCTTGATGCTGTTGCCAGAAGGCGGCCACGGGCTTGTCCACAAACAATATGCACAGCACGCAGGCAGCCGCCAACGCGCCTGCTGCCGCACCGTAAAGCAACGCGTTATTCGTGTGGGGCCGGATTGTGGTTATGGCAATAGCACGGTGCTGCCCGTGGTCTGCCGGGCTTCCAGCGCGGCATGGGCGGCGGCGGCCTGTTCAAGCGGGAAGCTCTGATTCACATTGATGGTGACTGCGCCGGAGAGCACGGCCTCGAACAAGGCGGCCGAACCGGTTGCAATGTCCTGCGGGGCCGCCATGTAGGTGGCGAAGCTTGGCCGGGTGAGAAACAGGCAGCCCTTGGTCACC
>JAGWIE010000211.1 GCA_028866445.1 Rhodospirillales bacterium
GCCGGGCTAACCCGCACGAACCCTGATTTCCTGCGCCGCCACATCGGCTTGCGCCCCGGCCAGCGTTATTCGGATACGTCATTGCAGGATGCCAGGGATTCCCTGCTCGGGCTGGGCGTGTTTTCCTCCGTCACCCCTGTGCCCGCCAGTTCCGCCACCAGCGGCCAGGTGCCGGTCGTGTTTCACGTGGTTGAGCAAAAGCGCCACGCCGTCTCGCTCTCCGGCGCTTATGCCACGGATACAGGCTTTACCATTGGCACAAGCTGGGAGGACCGCAATGTTTTCCGCCGGGCGGAAACGCTGACACTCTCGGTGGCCGCGAATGGGCTAGGTGGCACCGGCACCACCGCTCCGGGTTACGATGTGAAGGGCGTGTTCACCAAGCCAGATTATTATGCGCGCGGGCAAACGCTTTCCCTTTCCGCTGAAGGTCTGAAACAATCCCTTATCGCCTATGACCGCACGGGCATTATTCTCGGGGCGTCACTTACCCGCCCCATCACCAAAAACACCACTATCACCTACGGCCCCAGCTTCACCAGCGAGCGCGTGAAGCAGGAAGGCGTCATCCGCACTTATGTACTGCTGCAATTCCCCGTCAATTTCACCTGGAACACCACCAACAGCCTGCTGGAGCCCACGCGCGGCCACAGCCTGGCGCTTACAATAACCCCCACTTTCCCGGTGGTGGGCACCAAGCACCGCCCGTTCGTTATCCTGCTTGGCACCGGTTCGGTCTATTTCCCCGTGGAGCGCAAAGCCTGGGGCGTTATCGCGGTGCATGGGGTGGTGGGCAGCATCCAGGGTGCCACGCAGTTTGGAGTGCCGCCAGACCAGCGTTTTTACGCAGGCGGCTCCGGCACTGTGCGGGGTTATGCGTACCAGACAATCGGCCCGCTTTTCGCGGATGACAAACCAGAAGGCGGCTTGGCGATGGATGCGATTGATTTCGAATTCCGCCAGCATATTACAAAAACAATCGGCATCGTGCCGTTTATAGATGCCGGGCAGGTCAACGCCGGTTCCGCCCCCTTTAAAGGCAAAGTAAGCGTAGGCTATGGGCTTGGCGCGCGGTATTATACCTCCATCGGCCCCATCCGGGCGGATATCGCCTTGCCTCTAAAGCGTACGCCCGGCAGCGGTGGCTTCGCGCTCTATCTTGGGCTTGGGGAGGCTTTCTGACCCCATGCGGTGGCTGAAACGCATCCTTCTCGGGCTTCTGGCGCTGGTGTTGCTGCTCGTGCTGGCGGTGGCGGGCGTGGTTTTAGCGCTCAACAGCCAGACGGGGCGGAATTTCGCCACTTCCGAGATCAATAAATTCGGCAAATCCTACGTTCACGTCAGCGCCCTTGGCGGGCATTTCCCGGCGGACATCAAAATCCCCAGCCTGCAGCTTGTGGATACGAAAGGCGCGTGGCTGAGCGGGCAAGAGCTGGAACTGAGATGGTCGCCCTTGGCGCTGCTGCACGGCAATCTCTCCGTCCAGGCGCTCACCGCCGCCAGCCTCAGCATGGCGCGCAGCCCGGCCTATCCACCTAGCAAAAAGAAAAGCAGCGGCAAGTCCAGCCTGCCCAATATCCGCGTGAACATAGACAAGCTGGAAATCGGCACGCTGCGCATCGCCCCCGCTCTGGCCGGCGAAGATATCGCCCTGCATGTCACCGGCCGCACGCATCTACGCGATATCCAGCACGGCGAGATCGCATTGAACGCAACCACGCCCAACGGCGATGCCGCCTATATCCTCAACGCCACGCTGGACCCGCAAAACGTGGCGATGAAACTGCATGTGCAGGAGCCGCCCAACGGTCTGCTAGGCCATTTCGCCGGGCCGCAGGTGCGGCAGCCCTTGAACATGGATATCGCCTTGAACGGCCCGCGCAGCCGCGCCGCGCTGCAAGCCAATGTGGCGCTGGGCGAAGCAAAACTGAACATGAGCGGCGCTTTGGGGCTGGACCAATCCAACCCCTTCGCGGATGTGGTCCTCACCATCCCCGCTCTTGCCCCGTTCGGCGCATTAACACAGCAGGCTTTGAGTGGGGACACGCAACTGCATCTGTTGGTGGTGCAGACCGCCGCCAAAAATGGCGCAACCCTCTCCCTACAAGGCCATGTGGCTCTCATCCAGGCCCCCGCTGGCTTGAACAAACTGCTCGCGGGGCGCACGGACCTCTCTCTGCTCGCCAGTTTGCAGGGCAAGAAAATCACCATTGGCCAGTTGGCGCTGAAAGGCCCGCAATTCAGCCTGAATGGCCATGGTGTGCTGAACCAGAACAAATTGGACCTGACTACGGACGCAAAGCTGGATAGCGTCGCAGCCCTTGCCCCCCAGCTTACCGGTGCGGTGCAGGTGCAAAGCCACGTTACCGGCAATCCGAAAGATTTCACGGCGGATGCGAATATCACCGGCCAGCTTTCCGTGTCCAAACTCCCCACCGGGCCATTCCAGATTACGCTGCACGCCACCCATCTGCCGAAAACGCCTGAGGGCACGCTTACCGGCACCGGCATGTTGGCGGGCGCACATTTGGCGCTGAACGCTGGCTTTGCCCGCAATGCCGAAGGGGCTGCCCGCGTGAACATTACCCAGGCAGAGTGGAAATCCCTCACCGCCCAGGCGAACCTTGCGCTCGCCGCCGGGGCCAAACTGCCCACTGGCACCGCGCATATTTCCTTAGGCGCGCTGTCTGATTTCGATATGTTCACCGGCGGCCACATGCACGGCGCGGCGGATGCGGATTTCGCCTATCAGGACAACCAAAACCTTAGCCTGAACGTTATCGCAAAGAATGTAATCGCCACACCGTCGGTCGGCGCCATTAACGGCACCGTATCCGCCCAGGGCCAGCTCACTTCCCTGGCCATTCAGGCGAATGCTACCATCGCCCGGCTAATGTCCTACCCCGCCAGGCTTAGCCTGACCGGCATGCTGAATGCCCAGGCCAAATCCGCCAACATCACCAAATTGAACGCAGACTGGCACGGCCTCGCCGCCAGCTTGCGCGGCCCCACAGGTATTGAAACCCAGCCCGATATGGCGGTGCACCACCTCAACCTCACCATCGGCAAGGCCAGCGTCGCGCTGGATGGCACGCTCTCCCCCACTCTCAACGCCAAAGCCTCTGTGCAAAACCTGGACCTTGGCCTGGCCAAACTGTTCTCGCCCAAGCTGAACACGGCGGGTATCGTAAACCTCACCGCCAACCTCACCGGCACGCCGAAAGCCCCCGCCGGGCGGGTTACCCTCAACGCCACCGGACTGCGTTATCTCGACAAATCCACCATCGGCATTCCCGCGGCCAAGCTCGCCGGCACGGCACACCTTGAGGGCACAAATGCAAACATAAACCTCGCCGCCAGCGCCGGGCAGGATGCGAACATAACCGTCCGTGGCCTCGCCCCGCTTTCCATAGCAGGCGCCATGAAGCTCGCCATAGAAGGGCGGCTGAACACAGCCATGCTCAACCCGCTGCTGACCAAGATGAACAC